>DATGKJ010000021.1:0-7477 GCA_035294685.1 Terriglobia bacterium
CGGAACTTTGTCGGACGCTCGGCGAGGAATTGCTGGCGCCGCATCGGTGTTATGGGCCGGCCTTACGGCCACTTCTTGATAAAGATTACGTGAAGGGCCTCGTGCATATCACCGGCGGCGGCATTACGGATAACACGCCGCGCATTCTTCCCGCCGGATGTCAGGCTGAGATTGTCCTGGGGACTTGGCCAAACTTGCCCATTTTTGACCTGATCGCCCGCCTGGGGAAAGTCCCCCAGGATGAAATGCTTCGCACTTTCAACATGGGTTTGGGCATGCTCGTGGTGATCTCGAAGCAACATGCACCTCGTGTGACTGCGGTTCTAACAAAGAGGCGGGAGAAGTTCTGGCTGGTGGGCCGCATTATCCGCGGCAAGCCCGGCGTCAAATACGTGAAATGCCCGTCATCCAAGGGCGCTGATTTCCATGCAGAATAGGTTGCGGAAAGACGTTCCAAATTCGCGTATTACTCCGAGCTCTTCGGTTGTCATTCTGAATTCTCCCCCTGTCATTCTGACGCCGAGCGCACGAGGCGGAAGAATCCCTGCATTTTTAAATACAGAGATTCTTCGTCGCCTTCAGCTCCTCAGAATGACAGGCAACAAAACGCTCTTCGGAGTGACAGGTTTTTCAGCAATCCAGCTAAGCTGATACTATCAGGAGGACTTATTCATGGCAGACCCCAACAAGGCATTGCGGGACCATTTACTTTATCTCCTGGGCGGCGGCGGGGCTCATCTGGATTTTGAGAAGGCGATCTCCGGGTTGCCGCCCGAGCTGCGCGGGGCCAAACCGAAAGGCGCGCCGCACTCGCCGTGGCAGCTTCTCGAACACCTGCGCATCGCCCAATGGGACATTCTTGAATTCAGCCGCAATCCGAAACACGTTTCGCCGGACTGGCCTGCCGGTTATTGGCCTGCAACGGAAGCTCCGCCCGATCAAAAGGCCTGGGAGAAGAGCGTCAAATCTTTTCGCGCTGACCTTGAGGCCATGAAAGAGCTGGTGGCGAATCCGGCAACCGATCTTTATGCGCAGATTCCCCATGGCGAAGGGCAGACGATTCTCCGCGAGGCCTTGCTGGTGGCGGATCATAACGCCTACCACCTGGGCCAGCTTGTGCTGGTGCGGCGGCTGCTTGGAGCGTGGGATGAAGACTGAACGATTTACCACAAAGGCGCATCAAAAACACCCGGAAGCGAAGAGATGGAGGGGATGAAGCAAACGATGACGAAACGATTCAGGATTTACCGGCCTCTGAAACTTCCTCACATTGTCTTAACAACTTTTATCTTGTTTCTGGCAATGCCCTCCGGCGCTCGCGCAGCACAACGTCAGCCAGGAACGGAAGATGCAGGCGTTCTGCGGGCGACGCTGGCGAATGGTTTGCGAGTGGTGATTGTGAGAAATACCCTGGCGCCCGTTGTGACCACCATGATGAACTATCGCGTGGGGTCAAACGAGTCGCCGGCCGGTTTTCCGGGCATGGCGCATGCGCAGGAGCACATGATGTTTCGCGGCAGCCCGGATCTTTCCGCCAATCAACTTGCCGAGATCGCCGCCGCCATGGGAGGCATGTTTGACGCCGACACGCAGCAGACCGTGACTCAATACTTTTTCACCGTTCCGTCGGAGGACTTAGATGTGGCGCTGCGCATTGAGGCGATTCGGATGCACGGCGTTCTGGATACGGATGCGCTGTGGGATCAGGAACGCGGAGCCATTGAACAGGAAGTGGCCCAGGACATGTCGAATCCCCAGTACGTTTTTTACACCAAGCTTCTCGCGGCCATGTTTGCGGGCACTCCGCTTGCTCACGATGCGCTCGGCACACGCCCCTCCTTTAACAAAACAACCGGAGCCATGCTGAAGCAGTTTTATGACTCCTGGTACGCGCCCAACAATGCCATCCTGGTGATCGTGGGAGATGTGGATCCCAAGAAAACCCTGGCTGAAGTCAAAAGTTTATTCAGTGATATTCCCCCCAAAACTCTTCCGGCGCGCCCGGAAATCAACTTGGGAACGGTCAAGACAGAGTCGCTTCATTTGACGACCGATCTGCCCTTCGGATTAGCCGTCATTGCATTTCGTCTGCCAGGATCGAGCAGTCCGGATTATGCGGCGTCCGAGGTGCTCTCTGACGTCCTTAGCAGTCAGCGGGGAACACTTTACGAGTTAGTCGTCGAAGGAAAAGCGCTGTTTGCCGGCTTCGAGTTAAGCTCTCTGCCCCAAGCAGGTCTGGGGTTCGCTGTGGCCGCATTCCCCAAAGGAAGCAATGGCGATGCATTGGTTGACGAGATGCGGCAGATTCTGGCGGATGACGTGAAAAACGGCCTTCCGGCGGACCTGGTCACGGCTTCCAAACGGCACGAATTAGCGGAGGCGGAGTTCCAAAAGAACTCTGTCTCCGGCCTGGCGATGGCATGGTCCGAAGCGGTGGCTGTCGAGGGGCGGCGGTCGCCTGAAGAGGATGTAGCCGCTATTCAGCGAGTCACTCCCCAGGATGTTGACCGCGTTGCCAGACGGTATCTTACCTTTGACAGGGCCATCACTGCTGTTCTGACTCCGCAACCTTCAGGCAAGCCAATTTCTTCGCGTTCTTTTGGCGGGAAAGAATCTTTTGCGCCTAAAGAAGTGAAACCTGTAACGCTGCCAGCGTGGGCCGAGCAGGCACTCGAGCGCCTGACGGTTCCCAAGCTTACAACTCATCCCGTTGTCAGCGCGCTCCCTAACGGCCTGAAGCTCATCGTACAACCGGAAAATATCAGCAACACGGTGAGTGTCTATGGCCGAATTAAAAGCAACTCGGATCTTGAAACTCCCCCAGGGCAGGAAGGCGTGAACGCGATGCTCGATCGACTCTTCTCCTATGGCACGAGCACACTCAATCGCGTCACGTTTCAGAAGGCTTTGGATGAAATCGGAGCCGATGAATCCGCCGGCACAGGGTTTTCCGTGCAGGCTCTTGCCAGCCAGTTCGACCGCGCGGTAGAGCTCCTCGCCGACAATGAATTGCATCCGGCCTTGCCCGAACGAGCTTTTGAAATCATCCGGCCCCAATTGGCTCAAACCGTCGCTGGGCAGCTTCAGAGCCCGAATTTTCTTCAGACACAGGCCATCCACGCCGCGCTCTTTCCCAAAAATGACCCGACCCTACGCCATGCAACGCCCCAGACCGTTTCATCGCTGACGCTTCAGGATACCAGGGACTACTATCAGCGCGTATTCCGCCCCGATTTAACCACCATCGTGGTGATCGGCAAGGTCTCACCAGAAGAAGCCAAGGCAGTGATAGAGAAATATTTCGGCGCATGGAAAGCTTCCGGGCCGCAGCCCCCAACGGACCTGCCCCCGGTGCCGCTTAATCAACCGTCGTTCACTACAGTTCCTGACTTGAATCGCGTCCAGGATGAAGTGGTGCTTGCGGAAACGCTCGGCCTCAACCGATTTCATCCGGACTATTATGCATTGCAACTGGGTGACCACGTGCTGGGCGGCGGGTTTTATGCGAGTCGCCTCTATCAGGACCTGCGCGAAAATACCGGGCTGGTCTACAGTGTCGGGACCGATCTGAACGCGGGAAAAAATCGAGCCGTGTACAGCGTCAGTTACGGCTGCGATCCTCCGAATGTTTCCAAAGCGCGCGCCATTATTGTACGCGACCTTCGGGCCATGCAGACTACGCCCGTCACCCCCCAGGAACTCCGCGGGGCGAAGGCCTTATTGTTGCGCGAGATTCCGCTTTCCGAATCCAGCATCGGCAGCATTGCCGGAGGCTGGATTGCGCGCTCTGAACTGGGCTTGCCTCTGAATGAACCGGAACTCGCCGCCCGGCGATACGTGCGACTCACGGCGGACGAGGTTCGCGCCGCCTTTGCCAGATGGCTGCGGCCCGATGATTTGATCGAAGTGAGTAAAGGACCACGACCGCAGTAAGCGGAAGGCAGAAAGCAGAAGGCAGAAAGCGGAAAGCAACCTGCTACAGCCTGGATTCATAGTTGAAGACATAGGGCATAGAAACTGTTCCAGAATTTCGGTCTGCTCGTCCAATGGGTTACTGAAAGAATCTGGGAGTCTGTCATGCTGAGCGAAGCGAAGCATCCCTGTATTTGTAGAGCCCATGAAATACCGTGATCCTTCCTTCGTTTCACTCAGCGCCTGTCCTGAGCAGCGCGAAGGGATGACAGTTTGGCAGGCTTTTTTCCAGACTGTTGGTTGTTTGAAAGTTTTGAAACAGCCGCAGGCAATGTCCTCACCATTTTCATGCGATGTAGAGAGTTGGAGGCCTGTAACATCTGCCCGCTACTTTCTGCTTTCTGCTTTCCGCCTTCCGCTTTCCGCCTTCCGCTTTCCGCTTTCCGCTTTCCGCCTTCTGCTTTCCGCTTTCTGCCTTCCGCTTTCTGCCTTCCAGGGCCAATGCCCCCGTCAGAGCATACGGCCGGCTGACGCGCGCATAGTGACTCAGTCCGTGCCAATGTATGTCAGGCGCCGATCTGATTCGTCTTTTCCGTGTAGGGTTTTTGGATGTAGCGGTTGGCGAGGTCGAGCGCGCCCTGGGTATTATCGTTGGTATGCAGAGCGCGTTCGTATTCGTTCAGGGCGCGGTCGCGCTGGCCGGTAACATCGAAGATTTCGCCGATCTTCAAATAGCTCCAAACCTCCACCCACTTGGGCTTCAAGTCGCCGTTCAGCGAGTCCTGAAACTCTTCGAGCGCGGCATTGTAGTTGTGGAGCTTGAAGAGAATGTCGCCGATGCGGAAATGGGCGAGTGAATTGTTGGGATTGTCCTGAAGCACCTGGCGATATTGATTGATGGCGGCGAAATACTCCGTGGCCTGCGCAAGCTGGTCGCCGCGGGCCATCTCCACCTGGACTTTCGTCTCCGGCGTGTACTTCAGAATATCGCTGGCCGGATCGATCACCACCTGCAAGGGACGCGCAGGGGTGTTCACCGTGAAGTCGGCTGTTGTGCCGATCATCTCAATCCGCTCATTCACAGGCTTGCGGCCGCGAACATAGACGCGAATTTCAACCGGCATCCGGAAAATATCCAGGTCCTGCTGCATTTTACCCACCACCTGATAGCCATGCTGCGTGCGGTAAATGGCCCATTGACGCTTGAACTGCGGCACGCCAGTCGAATCAACCCACTGCGCAAAGAAATAAGTGAGTTGCTGTTTCCCGTTTTGTTCCGCGAGTTTCTGAAACTCGGCTGTGGTCATGGATTTCCAGGCGTATTCGCGAGCGGCGGCCTGAAGAGTGGCAAAAAAGGCGGAGTTGCCAATCACCCAGCGGAGCATATGAAATACCATTGCTCCCTTGTCAAAAACAATCGATTGATATTCCGGACTGAAGGGGTGCAACTGGCCGGCTTGCGCAATCGGAGCCACGTTCTCGTGAGTCAATGCATCGATCGCAATCGTGTGCATGCGATCCTCAAAAGCCGTTTCTCCCTGGGCGTCCTGAATGAAGAGAGCGGCAGAATAAGTCGCCAGGCCTTCATCCAGAAAGGCGTCGTTCGGCGTTGCGGGGCTTACCAGACAGCGCCACCACTGGTGAGCCATCTCGTGCGCCAGCAGGTCGTAATTGACCGGATCAGAAAAGCCGCGCGCAGCCAGCGCCACGATGCCGGGCGCGGAGTATCCGCCCACCGTGTCGTCGCCGATTTCCACAAGCGCCAGTTGGCGGGTGGGCAGCGTGCCAAACTTACTGGCATAGAATGCCAGAATTTTTTCGGCGGCGGCGCCGTATGACGACGCATACTTCGCCTCGCTCTGTTTCAAATAGAGCGTAATATTCACCCCAGCCGCTGAAGCCGGTTGCGTGAGGTACTGGCCGGCAATGACGGTGCCCGGAAACGAATTTTGATCGTAATGAAAGGTATAAGTGACGCCGTCGGCTGCGGACAGAGGGCCTGAAGACTCACCGGAGGCAATCACTGTTTCCCCCTGCGGCACGGTAATGTGCATCGTTGAGGAAAAGCGGTCCAGGCCGGCGCCGTTCACCGGAAACCAGCAGGCCGGATAAAGAAGATAAGAACCTTCGCGACCCACGTAGGCCAGCTTCAATCCCTCCACCGGGCTGCCATCCGCCGAAGCCAGCGCCCCGGAATATTCCACCGTCAAAGCAACAGGTTTCCCTTGAGAAAGCGGGCTGGGCAGGGAGAGATTCAGGATCACCCCTTGCTGCTCAAACTGCGCAGGCTGACCCGTGGGGCCGACCACGCTCTTGACGCGCAAGGCGCTGTCCAATCGAAAACTGAGCGACGTAAGATCGGCCTCCGGCAAAAGCTCAATTCGAGCTTTTGCCGCCAGCATATGCGTGGAAGGAAAAAGGGTGGCGTCAATCGTGTAATTTGTAACTCGAAACTGGGGCTGAGATTCCTGAGCTTTGCACCGCGGGGCTGCGAGCGACAGAAAAAAGAACAGGATTGCAAAAACTTGCGCCTGCGTGAAATCGATCCCTGGAAATCGACCTGACTGGATTCTATCCATTTTATTCACTGAACCGGGCACGATGCCTGAAAAGACGCGCCGCAGCGTCTCAGCAGTTGCTTTGAGCGCCCAAACAATCCCTGATCATTGGATTAATTATGGGCGAAAGCAGTTGTATCCGCCATTTGAAATTGCTGCCTCAGGAACGCCCTTGGCGCCGCCATCCGCAATGACAGTGACGCATTCACGCCACTTCTTCGGACGCCCCCTCACCCCCATCCTCTCCCCCGCTTGCCGGGGAGAGATGGCGCGAAGCGACGGGTGAGGGGTTGCAAAATATGTGAGCGAACTGATCAAATGTTGTCCTCAGCCGCCTGCGGAGGCCCTGCTTTCTTCACGGATCATTCGCACAGCCGCATCCGCCACCCGCTCAATCGCTCCGCTCTCGCCCAGACGCGACTTAACCGTTCGCAGTTCCTTCAGCATTTCGGATCGTGTCTCCGAGCTATCCAGAAGTCTTGCCACCTCAGTTGCCAGACGTTCAGCCGTAAAATCCTGCTGAATCAGTTCCGGGACTACGGCTTTTCCTGCCAGAATATTGACCATGCTGAAAAACGGGACATCCACCATGCGCCGCGCGAAGAATGCCGTCACCGGCGAGACGCGATAGACCACCACCATGGGCCGTTCAAGAAGCGCGGCTTCGACGGTGGCGGTTCCGCTGGCGACAATGGCGACATCCGAATAGGCCAGCGCTTCATAAGCGACATGCGGCGCCACACGCACGCGCCGGGCTGCGACCGCAGACTGACGCAAGCGCGCTTCAATTCCGCGCGCGTCGAGCGTGGGCGCAACCGCCAGCACAAATTGCAGATTTCTTCGTTCGGAAAGCCTTTCGACGGCCTCGAGAATCGTGGGAAGAATGTATTGGATTTCAATCTCGCGGCTTCCGGGCAGCAAAGCAACCGTGGGAAGGGCCGGATCGAGATTCACCTGAGCGAAGAACGCTTCGCGCGAGAGAGACGGGGCGACCGTATCCACCAGCG
>DATGKJ010000022.1:0-5291 GCA_035294685.1 Terriglobia bacterium
ATGAAGTTCGTGTTCCAATAATCGAACGAGTTCCGTAAGTCGAAATCCAGGGGGAGCCAAAGCTGTACTCGAGAGGAAGGGAAGGCGAAGCCGGAGGGCATCACACCAATCACTTCCCGGTCATCGCCATCAATTCGCAGCACGTGGCCGAGGATAGCCGGATCGCGGTTAAACCGTTTCTTCCACAGGGCATCGCTGAGGATGACAACCCGATCCTGACCAGGACGATCTTCGCCCGGCCGGAACGCGCGCCCCAATTCCGCTCCCATGCCAAGCACGGAAAAGAGGTTCGCCGAAACAACGCTGCCCGTCAGCCGCTCTGCCTGACCCTGCCATGTGAGGTTGAACGCCGTGTCAGGCGTATAGGCGGCTATCTTAAGCGTCTTTGAGTCCGCTTGCAGGCTGGCGATGGCCCCCTTGGGATAGAACCCGGTCACGCTGACCAGACGGTCCGGCTGCGGATACGGCAAGGGCCGCAATAGCACGGCATTAACCACGCTGAACATTGCTGCATTCGCCCCGATACCCAGCGCCAGCGTGATGAGAGCCACGAGGGTGAATCCGGGATTTCTGGCCAATTGCCGCCAGCCAAATCGCAGGTCTTGGAAAATGGCGCCCATCAAAAATCTCCTGGGGGGATGCAGCTTGCTACGCCCCTCCGAAGTTTGCGCATTTGCGATTCGAGGTATCCACAAAACTCCGGTGCTGTCATTTTGAGAAACTGAAGGCGACAAAGAATCCCCGCATTTGTCTGATTCCCTAAATACCGTGATTCTTCGCTGCGCTCAAAATGACGGCACCCGAGGTTTGGCTGAATCCTTAGAATTAAATGCGGAAGCTCGAAGGGGCGCTGCCTGCAGCGCCTCCGTTTGTATAAAGTTGTATGTTAGAATACATCATATGAAACGTACGACAATCTTTGTGGATGAAGCCATCGATCAGGAGCTTCACTCGCTGGCCAGCCGTCGCGGTGCGCCGGTTTCCGAACTTGTTCGCGACGCGCTGGGTCGCTACATCGCGGAGGAAAGTCGCGGCCAAGGTCTCAGGCTGCGTTTTCTGGCCGCGGGCCGCAGCGGGCAGAAGAACATTTCCAGACGTCACGAAGATCTCCTCTGGTGTGATCTTAATCCACACGGCGCCATCATGAGGCGGAAGAGAAAAGGCTGATGCCATTGCTTCTGGATACCGGCGCGCTTTATGCGCTCGCCGATGCCGATGATTCCTGGCATCTCCGGGTACGCGATTTCCTGTCAGAGGCGCGGCAGACTCTGCTGGTACCTGTCACTGTGGTTCCTGAAACGGCTTATCTGATTCGGACTCGACTCGGCACTAGGGTGGAACAACAATTTGTTGAGTCGCTGGCGGCAGCAGAGATTATGGTGGAAAACCTCACACGTGTTGACCTTACGCGCTCTGCGGAGTTGGTCAGAAGATACGAATTCCTGGGCTTTGTCGATGCCTCTGTGGTAGCCATGGCCGAACGGCTGAAGTTGCGCGCTCTCGTCACAACTGATCGGCGCGATTTCAGCCGTGTACAGCCCAGGCACATTCATTCGTTCGAACTCCTTCCCTGATAAACGAGCAGTTGGCTCCCGCCAGCGTGAGAGTTCGGTCTCCGTGACCTCAGCCGTGTAGTTATCCGTGACGGCAGCCTTCACCTATAGAGCATTTAGGATGCCGCCCTCTGCATGCGATGTATTCTATTGATTTTAAATGATTTAATAAGTTTAAATGGCGGGATTAAACCACGCGAGGTGTCCGATTTCGCAAAAGCGCTGTCCGAAATCGGACAGTGCACTATCAGGGCGGGCCGTTAAGGAGAGTAGAAGTTGCGCGTTCTTATAGAGGAGTTAAGCTTCGTACTTTCCTCTCCAGGCGCGCCAGCGAAGCTTCAGCAGGTCCAACAGCATGCGACTGGAATCGCGCAGAAATCTCACCTTGGTGGCAGGATCGTTGTTCCATCGCACTGGAATTTCCAGGATGCGGCCACCTGAGCGCTGAATCAGAAACAAAAGTTCAGGATCAAATCCAAACCCAAAGACTGTTTGGCGCTCAAAGGCGGGTCGCGTGGTCTCACGGCGAAAGAGCTTAAATCCGCATTGTGTGTCATGAATGGCGAGCCCGGTCAACAGCCGAACCACGCGGTTAAAAAGAATCCCGCTCCACTCACGGAGTTTTGGCTGATGAATGCCGATAAGTTCTCGCTTCAGGGCGCGTGATCCGATGGCGGCGTCGGCCCCCGTCGATTCCATTGCTGCCAGCAGACGGTCTGCTTCTTCAATGGGCGTCGAGAGGTCGGCATCCGTGAAAAGAATGTAGGGAGCCCGTGCTTCCAGCGCCCCGCGTCGGACGCTATAACCCTTTCCCCTATTGGGCTCATTGCGCAGGATGCGAAGTTCGGGCCAGGCGGTGGCAAAGGTTTCGAGCAGCGCAGGCGTGCCATCGATCGAGCCATCATCCACCACAATCAGTTCTGCCGCGAATGGTTTCCGAGCGAGGTATTCCCGGATTGTTTCCAGCGACTTCCCAATCCGCTGAGCTTCATTATAGGCGGGGATGATGATGCTTAAGTAGGGTTCGTCCATTGCTATTGAGGATTACAGAATCGGGCGCTGCGATTTGTAATTCAACACCCGCCTGAAGTTGGCGAGAAGATGCTATGGCAGCGCGCTGCCTCTCATCGTCAAGCTCCTCAATAGCTCATCGGCAATTGGAGGTCTATAGCGAACGATGTAGCCCGGCTTACCGTCTCGGAACAGGCGTCGGTTCGATCTCACAGGCCATCGGCGTTTTGTCGTCAGGTCTAACTTTGGCCCAACTCCGCGAGAGTCTGGCGCACTTTGTCGGCATCCTTAAATTTAGGGTTAAGCGCAAGGACCCGCTCGAGTTCCACCTTGGCCTTGGCGCGATTTCCCAGCTTGGCGTAAGTGAGCCCAAGATGATAGTGTATAGCGGCATCCTGGGGATCCTTTTGCGCGGCCTCTTCGAGCAGACCCAAGGCAAGCTGATAAAGCCCCTTCTGGTAATAAGCGCAGCCCAACGTATCCGCGGTAGCGGGAGACTCCGGCAAGGCCCGGCGCGCGGACTGAGCCATGGAGAGCGCCACATCAAGATTCTGGTTATGTTCAATCATTAAATAAGCCAGATTGTTCTGAGCGGGAGCGAAATCGGGCTGGATTTGGAGCACTTTTTGGTAGAGACCCTGCGCCTTTTCCCAGTTACCCATCTGGTCGTCTAGCTGAGCCAGGCTGAAATAGGGCCTGATGTCTCGCGGATTTGTCTGAATCGCTTGTTCGTAGGTAGCCACCGCGTTGCTGTTCGCGCCCTGCGCGGACTGAATTTGACCGAGAAGCAGATACGCCTCCATGTTATTTTTACTCAGGCGCAAAGCCTGGGACGCCGCCGCCTCCGCCTGGGAGAGGTTGTGATTCACCACATAGACTTTCGCCAAAAGCAGATAATAAGCGCTGCTGTTCGGCGCTTTTGCGATCTGCGCATTGACGAGCTGGATGGCCTGCTCGGGCTTCTTCTGGGCCAGATCAATGTTGACCAGCCCCTGGAGCGCTGCCGGATTATCGGGATTTTTCTCAAGGGCCTGCCCATAGAGCTTCTGCGCTTCGCTGAATTTCTTCTGCGAAAAGCGCAGATCGGCGAGGGCCGTATATCCCAGCGGGCTTTCGGGGGCTGCCTTGATGGCTTTCGTCAGATCGGCCTCAGCGGCCGCCACATCCTTGTGCATCAAGTCAGCCTTGGCGTGAAGGATGTAGCCCTCCGGTGAACTGGGCAGGGCGCGCATCAATTGCTCAGAGGTCTGGTCCAGCAAGTCGACGTCGTTTTTGCGAATCGCAACTCCGGCCAAAGCCTTCTGCGCCTCCACCATCGCTGGGCGCAGTCGGGCGGCTTCACGCCATTCGCTTTCCGCGCGATCTAATTGGCCCATCATATTGAAAGCAACCCCGAGGTAATAGTGAGCCGAAGGATTATCCGGTTCCGCCTTCAAGACCGTTTGCAAAGTATTGATGGCGTCCTCGGGCTTGTTCTGACCTTCATCGATTTCAGCCTGCAGGATTTGAGCGCCGGCATCCTTGGAGTTCTTTTTGAGAAGCTCGCCGACAATGTTTGCCGCCTGATCATCATCGTGGTTGAGAACGAGCAACTGAGCGTAGCTCTTTTCAACCACAGGGTCATTCGAGTGCTCCTTGTGCAGGGAGGCAAACTCCGCCAGGGCTTTATCCATTTGACCCGTCGCAAAGTAAAACTGGCCCAGCATGCGATAGGCTTCAGGATTGTTGGGCATGGCTTTCTTGGCCGCTTCTAAAACCTGCTCGGCCTCTGGTTTCTTCCCCTCCAGAAGATAAAGGCGCGCCAGCGCTGCGCGCGGCATGGGGTCCTGGGGGGCGATTTCAACGGCGCGCTGGAATTGCTTCTCAGCTTCAGGCCAGCGGCGCTGCTGAAGATAAAAATTCCCCAGCGCCATCACGGCTGAAACCGATTTGGGATCCAACTCAACCGCTTTCTTGAAGCTCTCTTCCGCCTCGTTCACCTTTCTCGCGTCCAACTGGAGCATGCCCATATTGAGGTAGCTTTGCGGGCGCGAAGGCTCCATCTGGATGGCGTTCTGCATCTCTTCAAGCGAGGCGTTGATGTTGGAAAGCCCCGCGTCAGAATTCGCCATGAGCACCATGGCGTCAATATTCTTGGGATCTTTTGCCAGTACAATTTTGGCCTGTTCTTGCGCGCGCTTGAATTGTCGACTGGCCAGGAAGAGATTTCCGAGATCAATTTGAGCTTTAAGGTCATCGGGCCGGAGCGCTACGGCTCGGCTCAATTCCTCGTAGACCCCATGCCAATAGCCCAGCTTCATGTAACAGCGGGCGAGTTGGTAATGAGCTTCCTCGTATTTGGGGTCGATGCGGACGGCGTTCGTGAACTGAATAGCCGCGTCACGGTATTCTCCCTTGGCTAAAAATCTCGATCCGCTGTCGAAGAAGCGGTGTTTCCGCACATTGGGGTCTCGAGTGCACCCGGCTACGAAAGCGACGAGCATCAAAAGAGCCACCCAAGTGTTCATCCGACGCAACTTATTCATGATCTTTACCTCCTGGCCGAACGCCAGCTTCTTTCTTCAAAAACTTCTCGACAAACGCTCACTCGGGAATATAGCCGCCAAGGAGCGGCAGAATCCTTTTAGTAAACGCCAGAGCCCTCTGTTCTCCGTCCTGAACGGATTCCTGGGCGGCGAGCGGAGTGATGACTCGCACCAGGGCGCCATCTGACCGATTCATGCGCAG
>DATGKJ010000023.1:0-13599 GCA_035294685.1 Terriglobia bacterium
ATGTCGCGCGGCGCGGACCTTTCCACTGTCCATCAGGGCGCCCTGACGCTGAAAGAGGTGGTGCGCATCGCGGCCGAGGGCGCCAGCGCGGCGCAGTTCCGCCACGGTCCGATTGAGATTATCAATACCGCCCATCGCTACATGGTGATCGCGCGCAAAGACCTTCTTCGCCCGCGCGGCAAGACCTCTTCAACCGGCAAGTTTCTGCTCGGCCTGGCGGAAGAGATCCGCTCGCGCGGCGGGCGGGTGCTCCTGTTCACCGATCTCGCCGCGCAGGAAGCCGCCAACATGCGTATCCTGCGGGTGGAAACCGCCCGGCTGGGCATGGGCACGCTGATCGATTCGCTCCATATTCAGTTAATGGCGCACGAACTGGCCCTGCGCGCAGGGCTTGAGCCCGGCAAATTCTGGATCGCTGAGGAAGTGACCAGAGTCGAGTAGCCTAGCCTATCTCAAGCCCGTGGAGAAACGTCACGCTCACCCAGCCTCCAGGCACATATCTTCCACTACATATTTTACATTATGAAACTACTGGAGTGATTTGTCCGCGCTTAGGGTTCGTTCCTGAAATTTGCGTTCATCACGGGCGAGCCATTGGGAGCCGCAAGGTGAGGCGAGAGATAGCCGTCCTGAAAAATCCAGCTATTGATTCTAAAGCTTGATTAGGGTTCGTGGGTGAAATTTTATCTTCTAACTCCATTCTCGGCTTCCCCCTTGCTAACCGCCTTTTCCAGGTATCTGATCACGCCTTTTCCCACTTCCCACAATCTGTCACTCATGCCGTAGTGGAAGACCAATTCACGCCCACTCTTCCCCCTAAATTAAAAAGCCCCGCACGGGGCGGGGCCGAAGGTCGCTGTCGCCAGCGGAGCCTTACGCGAGCAAAAGCTCAGCTTACTAAGATAAGCCGGAACAATCGCCGCTGAGATACACAACTGATATAATATCTTCCAAATTTTTATTGTCAAGGGGGGAACCGTGCCTTCAATAGAAACAACGGATTATGTTCTTGGAATCGATCTGGGATCAAACTCCCTGGGTTGGGCGATCATTGGCCTGATTGATGGAGAGCTCGCCCAACTGATTCGCGCCGGCGTTCGCATTTTTGAGGCGGGCATGGACGGCGATCTCGAATCAGGTCAGGAGGAATCAAGAAACAAAGCTCGACGCGACGCGCGCCTGCACCGCCGCCAGCTTTGGCGGCGCGCTCGCCGGCTGGTCAAGGTAGCTCGCCTATTGCAGCGCTTCGGACTCCTGCCTGCCGGCAATCTTCACCCGCCTGACGCCCGCCAGGATTACTTCAACCGCCTGGATGCGGAAATTCTCGCCTCACCCTGGTTCTCCGCTAAGGAACAATCCGGCGCATTTCCTGAGCCGCGCCAGACGCTGCCCTACATCCTCCGCGCCTCGGCCCTCAACGAACCGCTTGAGCCTTACTTCCTGGGGCGGGCCTTTTACCATCTCGCTCAGCGGCGCGGCTTTCTGAGCAACCGCCTGCGTCCCGCGAAGAAAAACGACGATGAAGGCGTCGTAAAGCAGGGCATCCATGATTTACGGACCAGAATGCAGGCAGCAGACGCGCGGGCTCTGGGCGAATATTTTGCCCGAATGTCCCCGGCTCTGCGGCCCTTTGAAGAACACATCCGGGGGAGAGACCGCTGGACCGCGCGCGATATGTATAAGGAGGAATTTGAAAAAATCTGGGAAGCTCAGGCTCCGCATCACCCGAACCTGCTCACGCCGGAGCGCAAGAAAGCCTTGCACAATGCAATTTTCTATCAGCGCCCGCTATGGTTTGACGAAAACACCATTGGCGGATGCGAGCTTGAGCCGGGCTGCCGCCGCGCGCCGGCGTATTTGCTCCTTTCGCAGCGCTTCCGGCTGCTTCAGACGGTGAATAACATCCGCGTCATTCCACCCGGCGAGACGGAACGGCCTCTGACGCCGGAAGATCGCCAGAAGCTGATTGACGAACTCGAACTCAAAGGCGACCTCACCTATGCCAAAATCCGCAAGCTGCTGGGGTTAACAAAAGACTATACCTTGAATCTTGAACGCGCCAAAAATGAATCCATCAAGGGCAATCGCACGAATGCCGATTTCTACGCCGTGTTTGGCGAGCGCTGGCTCCGCATGACGCCTGAAGAGCGCGACCAGGTGGTGGAGTACGTCCACGCTTTTCAGAAGCCTGACAAATTGCGCGAGTCTGCTCAAAAGCGCTGGGGACTGAGCGAGGAAGCGGCGGAAAAACTGAGTGAAATCACGCTTGAGACCGACTACATGAATCTTTCCCGGCAGGCGATGGCGAAGCTGCTTCCATTGCTTGAGTCAGGGATCACGTTCGCTGAAGCCCGCCGCCAGCTCTATCCCGAAAAATTTGAGGCCGTCCAGCCAGCAGCTCTTCTGCCCATGGTGAAGGAAGCCCTGCCAGAAGTCAGAAACCCGGCGGTGATGCGCAGTCTCACGGAACTGCGCAAGCTGGTGAACGCCATCATTCGTCGTTACGGAAAGCCTCGGGAGATGCGCATCGAACTCGCGCGGGAGTTAAGGAAATCCAAAAAGCAACGCGACACGCTCACGAAGAAGAACCGCGAAAACGAAGCCGCCAGAAAGCAGGCTGCGAAAAGGATCGAGGAAATCACCGGAGATGCAAACCCATCCCGTGACGACATTCGGCGCGTTCTGTTGCTTGACGAATGCGGATGCCACTGCGTCTATTGCGGCGAGCCGATTTCGGGAACGAATTTCCTTGGCAAGGAATCCCAGATCGATATCGACCACATCATTCCTTTCAGCCGTTCGCTCGATGATTCCTTCACAAACCTGGTTCTTTGTCACAGCCATTGCAATCGCCTGAAAGGCAACCAGACACCCTATGAAGCCTTTGCCGGCGATCCGGAACGCTATGAGCGCATCCTTGACCGCGTGCGGAAATTTTCCGGCGATCGCCGCACCGCGGCTGAGAAGCTTCGCCGCTTCAAGCTGAACGACGAAGAACTTTCCAGGTTCCTCGAAGACTTCCGCAACCGGCAGTTGAACGACACGGCCTATGCCGCCCGGCTTGCCGCGAGCTATCTGGGTCTGCTTTACGGCGGCATGGCGGACGCAGAAGGCAACCGTCGCGTTTATGCCACCTCCGGGCAGGCCACGTCTTACCTGCGCAGCCTCTGGAAGCTGAACAGCATCCTCGGAGACGGAGCGACGTCCAACGGAGGCCGCAGGGCCAAAGAACGCACCGACCATCGCCACCACGCGGTGGATGCCGTCGTGATCGGATTGACGGACGCCGGCATGATGAAGCGGCTGAGCGATGCGGCCCAGCGGGCGCCGCTCGAAGGCCGCCGCCGCTTTGCCGGACTGGAAGCGCCCTGGTTGAACTTTGTCGATGCCGTCCGCCAGCAGATTGAGCAGATTGTCGTTTCCCATCGCGTCTCGAAAAAGGTGAGCGGCGCGCTGCATGAAGAGACCATCTATTCGCCGCCTTTCCCTGATCAAAAAGTCCGCGTGCGGAAGTGGCTGAAAGACCTCACCAAAAGTGAAGTGGAAGACATTGCCGATCCCGTGGTCAAAAAGCTGGTTCTTGAAAAGCTTGGCGATGGCGACCCCAAGAAGGTCTTCGCCAGCGAAGCCAACCTTCCCTGTTTTGAGACTCGTGACGGCCGCCGCATTCCTATCCGGCGGACGCGCGTTGTAAAAGCAACGCCGGTTTTCACTTTGGGTGAGGGCCGGACGGCTCGGCATGTTACCTCTGAATCCAACCACCACATCGAGATTTACGCCGCTGTGGACGAACACGGAAACGAATCTCGATGGGATGGCGAAGTGGTTTCTCTTTACGAAGCCTACCAGCGTAAAAAAGAGGGGAAACCCATCGTTCAGCGCGATCATGGACCATTAGTGAAATTCAAGTTTTCTCTCGCCCCTGGCGAAGTTATAGAGTGTGACGGCGAGCAGGGACAGCGAAGGTTGTTGGTAGTGAGAAGCGTTACTCAACTTTCAGCCGGGCAGATCGTAATTGGACTTGCTCCTGTAAATGACGCTAGAAAGAAGTCCGATATGCAGAAGTCACGCGATTGGGTGTGGAAGGTTCCAAACACGCTGCGGGAATGCCATGCTCGCAAAGTCTCCGTCAGCCCGGTTGGGGAGGTGGCTGAAGCGCATGATTGAGCAAAATTTGAGATTTACGATTTGAGACTGAAGATTTCAGATACAAATTACAGAGGACAGATTTCAGGAAAGCCTGATCAGGGGAGAGAAAAATTATGACATATGAGCGCTTCGAGCAGCTTCCGGTGTGGCAGGCGGCCATCGGGCTGGGCCGGCAGATTTATGCGCTCACTTCAAAGCCGGCCTTTCACCGCCAGCGCAGCCTGCGCGACCAGCTTGAGCGCGCGGCGGTTTCCGTCTCCAACAACATTGCCGAAGGCTTCGAGCGCGGAACCACGCAGGAACTGCTCACGTTCTTATACATTGCTCGCGGCTCAGCGGGAGAAGTGCGCTCGATGCTTTGCCTGATTGAAACCCTGTCCGGCTTCGAGAATCTCCAGTCTGAAATTTCAATTTTGAAATCCGAGGCGGAAGGCGTTTTCCGGCAACTGCGCGCCTGGGCCGATTCGCTGCAAAACTCGAAAATCTCCGGCCAGCGCTACCTGACTGAAAAAGCCCGCAAGGCAACCCGCGCCCGCGAAGAGCGCGAAAAATTTCTGGATGAACTCCGCAGGCTGCGGGAGCAAGCGGCCAGCCGAACCCGCCGTGTGCTTCAAGGGGAACCGCGGTGAGTGACCGCATTCTGGATATTTCTGAGCGACCAGCGCGGCTGAGTGTGAGGAACGGCTTGCTCGCAATCGACCGGCAACGAGGAAGAGCACACGCTTCCGCTCGTCCACGTAGCCGTCTTGTATCTCAGCCGCGATTCCCGGCAAACCATACCGTATCATGCGGATGTAAGATTATCTTGATATAGCAGCGACGATGAAGAGGTGAGGCGGCCAGAAATCCGAGAGCCAGCGAAAAAATGGGTCGAAAATAAGGATGAGAAGGACGTGCCGCGTCTGCAAGTGGAGGCGCGTGAAGCAAAGCGCCGCGGTGGTGAGACCGATCCGAGGCGAAGCGAAGGCGAGGCAATTCTATTTGGCATTCACCATGGAGCGATAACAGAGCACACTTTATACAGGGGCCTTGCGCTGAATCGCGCAGTCTATGAACGCTATGCGGCGCTACGTCCGGGTCAAACCTTTGAATGGGAGGAGCCGCAATCATTTTCCTTTCATCAACGTCTTGCTGAGAAATACGCGTTTGACAAAAACGATCCTGGGAAGCGGAGAATCGTGATCGCCGTTGAGGGCGGAACGCAAGGTATTCCGGTGAGGCTCCATGTTGACACGCGAACGGCCAGGCGAGATCACGAAATGATCACGAACGGACGCTTCATAGTGACGCGCGTCGAAACCGAGACCAGGAAACACGGCCCTATACGCTTCATCTTCGTCAAACAGGAAGGTGTGTTATGAGCATCGAAAGAAAACCAATACTTAGCTACGACCCAAACGCCTTACACCTTGACTCTGGCGGCCCGCAGCGCATGACTATGCCGAAGGATTTTGGCGGACCCGAGAGTGCGGCTGCTGCCGGGTTCGATTGGGATGGTCACGTTGCGCGTGAGGATGCCCTCGCTGATGCTGTGGCGCGCGAGCTGAAGCAGGCCAAGCCGGGCCTGGGCCGGGAAGCGGCGCGGCAGGTGAGCCGGCTGCCGATAGAGCAACTGCAATATACAGCGCTGCCTTTTCCGCACGGCCTGGCTGAGCGGGTGCGGGCGATTTTGCAGCAGGCGTTCGACTATGGCTATGGGCAGGTTTGGGAAGAGCGGGAGAGGCAGACGGGACGGAAGGCAGAAGGCGGAAGGCGGCTTACTGGCCAGCGAAGAGGATGACCGCAAGAAGGCAGAAGGCGGAAGGCAGAAGGCAGAAGGCGGAAAGCAGAAGGCGGAAGGCGGGGACGAATCTCCGATTTCAGAATCTCAGGGGCCGCAGGGAGATATGAGCCAGGCGCCGCCGCCGGCCGCCCGCCGCGAGCAGGGGGTTGAAAATATCGCCAAGGCAACCGTCAGCGACCTGGTGAACTGGCTGGGGGCGCGGGCGGTGGGCGCGGCGATCGAGGGCCTCAAAGACGGCCTTCAGCCGCCCGAGATTGAGCAAAAGGTTGAAAACACGTTACTTGCGGCTTCGGACGGCCCCATCGGGCGCACGTCCAAGGAGGCCGCGCGGCAGGCGGTCTTTGTGGGGCGGATCGAGGCCATGCGGGATCTCTCGGATGAGATTGAGGATTACGAGCGGGTTGAGGCGATGGATGATCGGACCTGCCCGCCCTGCCAGGAAGGGAATGGGACGCGCTGGAAGCGGCTCGAAGATGTGACGTGGCACGCGGGCGATGATTGCGAAGGGGGCGACGCCTGCCGCGGGCGCCTGCTGGCCAATTTCCGCACCGGAATGTATGTGTTTGAGAACGGCAAGTGTATCTCAGCCGCGATTCCCGGCAAACCATAGCAACACGTCTTCAGCTTGTTTAATCGTCATCGTCAGGAAGTGAATCCAAGTATTCATCGACGGCTTCCTGAACGCTTTGCGATCTTATTCCCAACCAACTCGCTGCGACTGACAGGTCGCAGAGATGCGATTCATACTGATCTGTTCCTGGTCTAGAGCGCAACACCTTTTCCAGAGTGGTTTCGTAATCCTTCACCGCCTCTGTGAGTAGTTCCTTTGCAAGCCGTTCCACGGTTTCATGCGAGATCGATGCTTTTTTTACGCTGGGCATTTTTTCGTCTCCTTTCCAAGCGGCTGATCAGCACTTCAATCCGGGCTTCCGCTCTTTTGATATCCTTCCTCCACTTTTCAAGCAACTGGTGGTCCGGAAAATCCTTCTTCAACTCGTTCTCGATTTTGAGGCGATGCCTCCAAATGGTTCTTTCATAGCCAGCAATCTCTTTCTTGATATGCTTATTTCTACCCACGTGGCGCTTTCTCAATTATAGCGTCAAAAACCACTGTCTCAGCCGCGATTCCCGGCAAACCATAGCAATCCCGCGCCAGGGTTCACAATGCAGTCAAGTGTATCTCAGCCGCGATAGTCCCTACCCGAGTCAAGCCCCCTCAAGCAGAAGCAGGCAGAATCACCGTAAAGGATGATCCCTGGCCGGGTTCGCTTGCGCATTCGACGGCGCCGCCGTGGGCGCGGGCGATGGCCTGAGCGATCGCCAGGCCCAGGCCGCCGCTCTGCGCCTCATTTCCATTTCCGGGCGCCGCGCGGTAGAAGCGCTCAAAGATGTGAGGCAGATGTTCGGGCGAAATTCCGATGCCCTGGTCACGAAACGTGATGCGGATGGAACCGTTGGTCTTTTCCAGGCTCACCCGCACGCGCGTCTGCGGAGGGGAGTACTTCACGGCGTTATCAAGGAAAATGAGAAAAAGCTGGCGGAGAAACGCCTCATCTCCCTGATAATTTATATCCTCGTCGAGCCGCCGCTCGATGGCAATCTGTTTCGCTTCCGCCCGCGATCTCATCACGGCGCAAGCCTCTTCCAGGACTTCATTCAAATAAAGAGGTTTCAAATCCAGCCGAAGCTGGCCTGCATCGGCCATGGAAAGCGTGAAAAGACCTTCGAGAATGCGATGAAGCTTTTTCAGTTCCTCGTCGATGGTGCGGAGAGCCGCCTGATACTCTTCCGGCTGGCGCGGCCGGGAAAGCATCAGTTCGGCCTCGCCCTGAAGAACCGAGAGCGGCGTGCGCAGTTCATGGGAAGAATCGGTGACGAATTGCCGCAGTTGCCGCACAGCGGCGTCCACCTGACTGAATAAATGGTTGAAAGTCTCGGCAAGCCGGCCCAGTTCATCGCGTGGAGCATGCACGGCGAGCGGTTTCCAGAAGCTCTCCGCGGGCGATTGAGCAATGCGTTCGGTCATCCGCGCGGCGTGTTCCGTCAGCTCGGCGATGGGCTTCAGACTGCGGGTCACGTAAGCGCTTGCGATCACGGCCATCAACAGCAGGCTGAGCGGCAACACCCAGAAGATGACGTTCCGGAACCTGGCCAACGATTGATCAGCCGCGCGCGTTGGAACGGCCAGGGCGAGAATCTGGAGTTCTCCGCCGCGTTCAAAAGGCACCAGCGCCAGGCGCAATCTTCCGTAGCGACTATCCCGCAACGTCTGAAACTGAGGCTGGCTGTGAGGCAGATTGCCGGCAATCGCCAGCAGGCTGCGCTTGAGATTCTGCGATTGCTGAAGCACGCGGCCTGAAGCGTCGAGCAATTCAAAATAGTTGCCGGGCAGATCAAGCTGATTCACGTCCTGTTCGGTGGGATCGCTCGCCAGGTCCGCCACCACCGGATTTGCCGTCTCAAGGATCTGGCGATCGAGCTGGGAGTGAACCTCGCTCGCCAGGAACGCATAAAAGATCAGGTCAGAGCCCGCCAGCAGAACGCCCACCACGAGGCAGAAAAGCAGCATCATGCGGATGCGAAGGGAGAAAGGATGAAACATGGCTTTCTGAACCCCTACCGGCTAAAGCCGGTAGGTTCTGAAACGACTAAAAGGTTGCCGCGAAGCGCGTCTTGCGCGCCTTTCAATCTCGAAGGACCAGTTGGTAGCCCACGCCGCGCAGGGTGTGAATCAGCTTCGCCGGGTGGTCCTGATCAATCTTTTGCCGCAAGCGATTAATGTAGACTTCCACCAGGTTGGTTTCGCTGTCAAAGTGGCAATCCCAGACGTGCTCCACAATCTCGCTGCGCGTGACCGGATCGGGAGCGCGCAACATCAGAAATTCCAGGAGCGCAAACTCCTTGGAAGTGAGCGGCACCTCCACCTGGCCGCGAGTCGCGCGCCGGCGGCGGCGGTCAAGATCAAGGTCGGCGTAGCGCAGCCGCGCATCGCCCTTGTGAAAACCGCGCCGGATGAGCGCCCGAACGCGGGCGGAAAGCTCGGCCAGCGCAAAGGGCTTCACCAGATAGTCATCCGCTCCCGCATCCAGCCCTTCCACGCGCTGCTCCACCAGGCCCCGCGCCGTGAGCATCAGGATGGGTGTTTCCACGCCTCGCTGCCGTAAAATCCGGCAGACCTCAATGCCGCTCATCCCCGGCAGGCGTACGTCCAGCAGGATCACGTCGTAGGAATAATCGAGCGCAAATTCCAGGGCTTTCTCTCCGCGGTCTGCAACGTCCACGGCGTAGGCGTTCTCGCGCAGAGAGCGAGCGACAAAACTCGCCACCTTGCGCTCATCTTCGACCACAAGAATCCGCATTTTCCAAACCTTCGGGACTGAAACTATTCCACTCTTTCAGCAAATCCCGGCGCCCGGCCCGCCGCTCATCAGGAGGACGTTGCGACGCCCCCTTATCCTTTCTTCAACTGCGCCAGCACCTGACGGCCTACGCCTTGCAGAGTTTCGAGAACGCCGCGACCTTCCTTGGCAATCGCCTCGAACACAGGTTCGTTCTTCAGCGCGAGATGAGTTTTCATCTCGAACGCGGATAAAATATTGGGAAGGTCGCGCTTGTTAAGCTGGAGCACATAAGGCAACTCCGTAAAATCCACGCCCAGTTCCTTTAAATTTCGCTTCAGGTCTTCAAGGGCTTCAAGGTTGGCGTCCATGCGCTCGACCTGGGAATCCGCCACGAACACCACGCCATCCACTCCGCGCAAAACCAGTTTTCGGCTGGCCTGATAAAAGGCCTGTCCCGGCACGGTGTAAAGATGAAACCGCACCTTATAATCGCGCACCTTGCCGATCTCAAGAGGGAGGAAATCAAAGAAGAGAGTGCGATCCTCATCCGCGGTAAGAGAAAGCATCTTTCCGCCGTTGTTCCCTCCCGTCTGCTGGCAGATCCATTGCAGATTCGTCGTCTTGCCGCCTAAGCCCGCGCCGTAGTAGACGATTTTGCAATTAATCTCGCGGACGGTTTTGTTGATAAAGCTCACGTGATCATGCCGCCTTCTCAGAAATTAAAATGAATGCAATCTTCATCCCCTTGCGCAGGTCACAGACCCATCAGGACTTCCAAAGAGAATTGTAGCGCGATAACCCAGCACGTGATGTCGGCTTGTGAGCCAGGATATCTCCTCGGTGGTCGCTCTGCTTCCTCATCGGATCGATCGTCATTCGGCTCTTAACCGTCTATCGGCGGAAGTGCCGCCTTAACATAAGCTTTTTGAGTCCGTCGGGGCACATGGCCATGCGTCCCCACGTGCAAGTTCCACGCCATCCGATGACTGACAACTTTCCCATTTTTAGCTAAGTCTATTCTTTTCTGTTTATTACACAAAACGAACAAATTCTATTCATAAGTCATTGATAATCTTTAAGATACATGAAATTTTGGAAATCATTGGTCAAGTGTGAGCAACCAATAAGCCGATAACCTCCCTACTTTCAACGAGACATATACAAAGTTACCATCGCGCCAGCCTGCGGCAAAAAGCTGTTGCGCGCTTCAGGCGTTCGAGTGACAATAGAGACGGGATAGGTTTTCTGACGTAAGGACGGCGCTGAAAAGCGCCCAAGGATTCTGCATTGCTTTCATCCCCAAAGAAGCATTCGGTTGTTTCTGCCCGTCGAGGAAAGCCTGTGCTCCCCGCTTTGAAAGCCTCTTCGGGGATCGCCATGCCTGTCGACAAATTCCACGATTACTGCGGCGTTTTTGCCATCTATGGCCACCCTGACGCCGCTCGTCTGACGCACCTGGGACTTTACGCCTTGCAGCATCGCGGCCAGGAAAGCGCCGGAATTGCGGTTTCAGACGGCGTGAACGTGGTTTGCCACAAGGGTATGGGGTATGTGAACGAAGTCTTCAACGCTGAAACTCTGAAAAACCTTTCTGGCCACCTGGCGATTGGCCATACGCGCTATTCCACCTCCGGCGACACCGACCTGAGAAACGCCCAGCCACTCACTGTCAGTTGCCAGAAAGGGCAGGTTGCCCTGGCGCATAACGGAAATTTAGTAAACGCCTCCGCGATTCGGCGGGAGCTTGAGAGCAAAGGCGACATTTTTCAAACCACCAGCGATACGGAAGTGATTCTGCATTTCTTCGCCCGATCCCGGCAAACCGGCATTCCGGAATCGCTGGCCGACGCCCTGGACCGTGTAGAGGGCGCCTACTCGCTGGTGGCGCTCTTCAAGGACAGCGTTTACGGCATCCGCGACCCGCGCGGATTTCGTCCCTTGTGCCTGGGGCGGCTGGACGACGCCTACGCGCTGGCTTCAGAAACCTGCGCATTTGATTTAATCAATGCCGCCTATCTCCGCGATATCGAACCCGGCGAAATGGTCATTCTCGACCGGCGCGGCGTCACCTCCCTGCGTTTTGCGCCTCCCGCGCAGGCGGCGCAGTGCATTTTTGAACATGTCTATTTCTCCCGGCCAGACAGCCTGGTGTTTGGGCGTTCGGTGCAGGAGAGCCGCGAGATGCTGGGACGGCTGCTGGCGCGCGAGCACCCCGTCGAGGCAGACTGCGTGGTGCCCGTGCCGGATTCAGGCGTTCCGGCGGCCACCGGCTTTGCGGAAGAATCCGGCATCCCATTGAAGCTTGGCCTGATTCGGAATCACTACGTAGGACGCACTTTTATCGAGCCGATGCAGGCCAACCGCGATCTGGGCGTGAAACTGAAATTGAATCCGGTGCGGAGCCTCTTGGCCGGGAAGCGCGTGGTCCTGGTGGATGATTCCCTCATTCGCGGCACCACCAGCCGCAAAATTGTGCGGATTGTCAGGGATGCAGGCGCCAGAGAAGTCCATATGCGCATCAGTTGTCCGCCGACCATCTCGCCCTGCTTTTACGGGATTGATACGCCAACCCGCCAGGAACTCATCGCTGCGACGCACAGCGTGGAGGAAATCCGGCAGTATATTGAGGCGGATACGCTGGGATATCTGTCGCTTGAAGGCTTGCGTCAGGCCGTTCAGGACCAGCAAGGCCGCTATTGTCTGGCCTGCTATACCGCCAGCTATCCAACCACCATTCAGGAACCGCTTATCGCTCTTCGCCATCGCGCTTGAATCCTATGGAACCTATTGAGACCCCGGAAGTAGAACAGAGTCCAGCGCCCGAACCGGCGCCCGCCGCCCCAGTGGAACCCCGCAAGAAAAGCGGAGAGGGTTCCTGGGAAACGGTTCGTTCCCTGCTCATCATTTTGATCGGGGTTTTCTGCATTCGCACTTTTATTGGCGAAGCCACCGTCATTCCCACCGGCTCCATGGAAAATACGATTCTGATTGGCGATCATGTTTTTCTCAATAAACTGCTTTACGGTCCCGGCCTGCCTTACACTTCGTGGCGCCTGCCGCGCCTGCGGAGGATTCATCGGGGCGACATCATCGCCTTTCGCTACCCTCATAATCCTTCGGTGATGTACGTGAAGCGGGTGATTGCGGTGGGCGGCGACGTGGTTCGGGTTGTGAACAAGCAGGTTTATCTGAATGGCAAGAGGCTGAACGAACCCTACGTCATTCACGAATATCCGGGCGTCTTTCCGCTGCGCGATAATTTCCCGCCTCCTGTGAGTGAGATTGAAAGCCTGCCCGAATCGTGGGGTCTTGATCCGAGTTGGGCTCGTGAGATGCCGCAATATATTCATCGGGACGGCCTGCACGTGCCGAAAGGCTACCTTTTTGTGATGGGCGACAATCGAGACAATTCTTCCGACAGTCGCTTCTGGGGTTTTGTCCCGCTACGAAACGTGGTCGGGGAGCCGCTGTTTGTCTATTGGTCCTACAACGCGCCTACTTCCGAGTGGCTCAATGACAGCCTGGAGGGCCGCCTGCGGTTCGATGGTTCCATCATGCTGAATTTCTTGCAGAAAACGCGTTGGTCCCGCATCGGGAAGATCTTCGAAAACCCGTATTGAATCAAGTAACCATCCGCCCTCAGCCGTCGGCAAGCAGGTTTTACTGCAAGGTCGCTGCTTGCGAATGGCTCAATGACTGTGCCCCATGCGCTACAAAGATGCCGGCGTTGATTTCAACGCCGCCCACCGAGTTAAATCCAAAATCAGCAAGCTCGCCAGCCAGACGTTCAACTCGCGTGTTTTGCGCGAAGTAGGCGCTTTTGGCGGCTTTTACGCCTTAAACGGATTGCCCCGCGATGCCGTGCTGGTGGCGAGCGTCGATGGCGTAGGCACCAAGCTCAAGATTGCTTTTGAAATGAATCGGCATGCCAGTGTGGGCGAAGACCTGGTAAACCACTGCGTCAACGACATCGCCACCCACGGCGCCTCACCGCTCTTTTTTCTCGACTATCTCGCCACAGGCCGCTTGCGCCCGGCGGTGGCAGAGGAAGTTGTCAGCGGCATCGCGCGAGCCTGCCGCGCAAACGGCTGCGCCCTGATTGGCGGCGAGACGGCGGAAATGCCCGGTTTCTATCCCGAAAATGAATATGATTTGGCAGGATGCATCGTAGGCTGGGTGCGCCGCAGCAAAATCGTGGATGGCGGCCGCATCCGGCCGGGCGACTTGATCCTGGGGCTGCCGTCTGAGGGCCTTCACACGAACGGCTATTCCCTGGCTCGCAAGGTATTGCTGGAGCGCGGGCGAATGAAGCTGGGCGAGCGCGTT
>DATGKJ010000024.1:0-2765 GCA_035294685.1 Terriglobia bacterium
TGGTGGGATGGATACCAGTTGGTGCGCGCAGCGGAGAAATATGATCGCGTGGTGCAGATGGGCGCTCAAAGCCGGTCGAACAGCGCTGTTCAGGAGGCTGTCCAGAAAATGCGGGATGGCCTGATCGGTGAGGTGTATCTGGCCCGCGGACTCTGCTACAAATGGCGGCCCACCATCGGCCACACCCCCGTTTCGCCTGTCCCCCACGGCGTGCATTATGATTTATGGTTAGGCCCTGCCCCGGAGCATGCATTTACCCGGAACCGGTTCCATTACAACTGGCACTGGTTTTGGGATTACGGCAGCGGGGATCTCGGCAATCAGGGAATTCATGAAGTGGATATCGCCCGCTGGGGATTAGGCGTTGATTGGCCCAGCAAGATCTCAGCGATTGGCGGGCATTTTATGTTTGATGATGACCAGCAGACACCTAACGTTCTGAATTGCGCCTACGAATTTGATATGCCGAACGGTTCCCGGAAGATGATGGAATTTGAAGTGCGCGGCTGGATCACAAATCACGAGGCGGGCATCGGCACAGGCGCTTTCCGCAGTCACGGCGTTCCGGCAGCGGGGCTGGCAGCCCATCACCCCCATCCGCACGCTCACAAGGCCGGCGCGGGCCTTGGGCCGGTTTCAGGCGCGCCGGGGACAATTGGCAATATCTTTTACGGCTCGAAGGGATACCTGGCGATTGAAGGCTACGATTCCTATATGTCCTGGTTGGGTGAGAGCCAGGAACCCGGGCCGCGCGCCAATGGGACTGGGAATCATTTTGCAAACTTTATCGATGCGGTCATCAGCCGCAGGAAGCAAGATCTGACCGCACCCATCGAAGAAGGCCACAAGTCGACCATGCTAGTCACTTTGGCCAACGTTTCTTATCGCCTGGGGCGAACCCTCCGCTTTGATGGCAAAACGCAGAAAGTCATCGGCGATGACGAGGCCAATCGCATGCTGCATGGTACGTTCCGGGCGCCCTTCACAGTGCCCGATAACGTTTAGCATGCTGTTGAAAGTCTCGCCAGCCTTGTCATTCTGAGCGGTAGCGAAGAATCCCTGTATTTCGGCTCAGGGTAAATTCCACAAGGAATCTCGCTCTGCAATTCAAGGACTTGCGAGATTCTTCACCATCCCCCCTCGTAGCGAAACCCTCTGTCACGCCATGGAATAATGTAAAAATCTTCTGAGAACAGTAAAAGCGCCAGAATGCTTTGCGCATTCATACGACATTTTCGACCGATGTGGTAGTTTATTCAGATGGCCTTTATAGGGAGAGATCACAAATGCTGAAGGCAGCTTATTATGAAGGCAATCGGCGGGTGCGAGTGGGTGAATGTAAACCGGTAGCGCCGGCTCAAGGGCAGGTGCAAATCAAGGTTTCGCACTGCGGCATCTGCGGCAGCGACCTGCACATGTTTCACGGCGCGATGGACCATCGCTTCCGGGTTCCGCACGTGTTCGGACATGAAATGTCGGGCACGGTTCAGGCTGTCGGCGAAGGGGTTAAAGGCTTTGCCCCGGGCGATCACGTCACCGTCCGCCCCCTCGATCCATGTGGCGCATGCCCTGCCTGCCGCGCCGGTCATTCGCATGTTTGTCAACGACTGAAATTTATTGGCTTTGATGCTCCGGGCGCTCTCCAAACCCTGTGGACCGTGCCCGCCCATACGCTCCATCGGTTGCCGCAATCGTTGCCACTCGAAAAAGCGGCGCTTGTCGAGCCTGTTGCCGTCGCCTGCCACGACATGCGCCTGGCTGAAGTTAAAAGTGGAGAATATGTAGTGATTCAGGGTGGAGGACCCATCGGCATTCTGATCGCGCTTGTGGCCCGCCACGCCGGAGCCAGGGTACTACTGACGGAAGTAAATCCTTTCCGGCTGAAGCTGGCGCGCGAACTGGGCCTGGAGGCGATCAATCCCAGGGAAATTGATCCGGTGAAGTATGTGAATGACCAGACGGAAACGGCGGGAGCCGACGTGGTCTTTGAGGTTTCGGGCTCTGCTGCAGGCGCCGAAACCATGACGCAGTTGGCGCGAGTGCGGGGGCGAATTGTGGTGGTAGCCATTTTCAGCGCCGCTCCCAATGTTGATCTTTTCCGCTTTTTCTGGAGGGAGTTGCGCCTGCTGGGCGCGCGGGTCTATGAGCCGCAGGATTTCGAGCAGGCCATCGCGCTGACAGCTTCGGGGGCGCTGCCGCTGGACAGATTGATCAGCGAGGTTTCGCCGCTTGAGGCAGTCCAGTCTGCGCTCGAACGCCTGGAATCGGGCGGGGAAGTGATGAAGATTCTCATCCGGTGTGGAGAATAGGGAACTCATGGCGATTTTGGATAGATTCAGACTCGATGGAAAAACCGCGCTCGTGACCGGCTGCCGCCGGGGCATTGGAAAAGCCATCGCCGTCGCGCTGGCCGAGGCCGGAGCGGATATCGCGGGCGTCAGCAAATCATTGGAGCCGGGCAAAAGCGAAGTGGAGCAGGAGGTCCGATCCCGAAAAAAAGTCTTCAAGGGCTATTCGTGTGATTTCGCCGATCGCGCCGCTCTTTACAACTTCATTCGCGGCTTACATTCCGATTTTCCGCGCATCGACATCCTGGTGAATAATGCCGGCAGCATTCTTCGCAAACCCGCGGCGGATTATCCGGATGAGTATTGGGATCAACTCATTGAGGTGAACCTCAACGCCCAGTTTATTCTGGCGCGTGAACTCGGCAAGCTCATGATCGAGCGCGGTTCGGGCAAGATTATCTTCATTGCCTCGTTGCT
>DATGKJ010000025.1:0-2152 GCA_035294685.1 Terriglobia bacterium
ATCGACCATTCAGAATGCGGATGAAATCATCGTGCTCCATGAAGGTGAGATCGTGGAACGCGGCACGCACGAGGAGTTGCTGGCCCTGGGCGGCTTTTACACCGAACTCTACAACCGTCAATTGATCGAAGAGGAACTGGAAAAGGAAGCGTAAAGCGGAGCTATGCCTGAAGCTTTTCACGAAGAGGAAATTCTCGGCAAAGCCTATGATTCGCGGCTGATGCGGCGCTTGCTTCATTATCTGCGCCCGTATCGCGGCGTCGTGGCGCTGGCCTTTATCGCCATCTTTTTCTACGGCATTTTGCAGGCTGTCCCGCCCTATCTTTTAAAGCTGGAAGTCGACCGTTATCTCGACCCGGCGGGCCGCCGCCAGATGCCTCATTTCCTGTTGCGCATTTTAAGCCCCAATCCGCTCACCGGCATTCTTGAAATTGCGCTTTTGCTGCTTCTGCCATGCGTTTTGCTGGCCTTCGCGCTGGAGTTCGGCCAGTCGTTTGCGATGCAGCTTGTGGGGCAGAAGGTGATGTACGATCTGCGCAACCAGATTTTTGCTCATCTTCAGCGGCTTCAAATCAGCTATTACGACCGCAATCCCGTGGGCCGCATGGTGACTCGGGTCACCACGGACGTTGACGTGCTGAACGACATGTTTTCTTCCGGGGTGGTCGCCATCTTCGGGGATTTCTTCACGCTGCTCAGCATTCTGGTGGTGATGCTCAAGGTGAACTGGAAGCTGGCGTTGCTCACTTTTTCAGTTTTGCCATTTATTGTGTTCACGACCATGGCTTTCCGCAAAGCGGTGCGCGAGTCGTATCGCCGCATTCGCATCGCCATCGCCCGCATCAACGCTTACCTGCAGGAACACATCACGGGCATGGCCACCTTGCAGCTTTTCAATCGCGAGGAGCGCAGCTACGAGGAATTTGAGGAAATCAACCGCGCTCACATGAAGGCTTACAAGGATTCCATTCTGGCTTACGGATTGTTTTACCCTACGGTGGAATTCCTGGGCGTTCTGGCGGTAGCCATCATTATCTATCGCGGCGGCGTGATGAGCCTGCGCGGAGCGGTCACGCTGGGCACGGCCATGGCGTTCATTCAATACTCGCAGCGCTTCTTCCGTCCAATTCAGGATTTAAGCGATAAGTACAACATTCTTCAGGCGGCGATGGCGAGTTCCGAGCGCATCTTCAAGCTGCTCGATACCCCCATTACCATTACTGACCCGGAAAAGCCAGTTGAGCTTCCTGGCGTTCAGGGGCGCGTGGAATTCCGTCAGGTGAACTTCGCCTATCAGGATCACCACCTGGTGACGGAAAACGTCTCACTCGTGATCGAGCCGGGCGATACGGTCGCGGTGGTCGGGCACACGGGCGCGGGCAAAACCACGCTCACCAACCTGCTGCTGCGTTTTTACGACGTCCTGGACGGCCAGATCCTGCTGGAGGGCATTGATATCCGGCAACTGCGCTTGCGCGACCTGCGCTCCAATTTCGGCATGGTCTTGCAGGATCCCTTTCTCTTCTCAGGGACGATTGCCAGTAATATCCGCATGGGCACGCCATGGATCACGGATGAACAGGTGCGCCGGGCGGCGCAGCAGGTGAATATCCTGGATTTTATCGAAAGCCTTCCTGAAGGATTTGATGAGCCGGTCAAGGAACGGGGCGTGACGCTTTCGACAGGCCAGAAGCAGCTTCTTTCCTTCGCGCGCGCCCTGGCGCATAACCCCCGGATTCTGATTCTTGACGAGGCCACTTCGAGCGTCGATCCCGAAACCGAAGCGCTGATCCGCGAGGCTCTGCGCAGCCTGCTTCGGGATCGCACTTCGCTGGTGATCGCGCATCGCCTCTCCACCATCCAGAACGCCAATAAGATTGTTGTGATGCACAAAGGCCGCGTGCGGGAAGTTGGCACTCACCGTGAACTCATCGAAAAGCAGGGCATCTACTACAAGCTCTATCAGCTTCAGTATAAGGACCAGGAGTTGCCGGCCGTGCGGAGCGAGACCTAGCGGGAGAAGGCGTTTGTGACGCTGATCATGGTGGCCGGAGAGCGGTCGGGTGATATGTATGGGGGGCGGCTCGCCGCTGCCTTGAGGTCCCGCGAGCCGGGCCTCGGTCTCTTTGGCTGTGGGGGCGAGGCGATGCGG
>DATGKJ010000026.1:0-13283 GCA_035294685.1 Terriglobia bacterium
CTCCCGCGCGGAATACTGTGCGTTTTCCGGGTTACAGGCAAAACCCACAAGGCGCCGGCGCTGCGCGCCGGGAGAAAAAAGGATTTAGAGACGATTTTGCTTGACATCGCTGACGACCTTAGAGATGAGCGGAGCGCAAGCCAAGCGAAGAATCCCCGTATTTAGCGAATTTTACAAATACAGGAATGCTTCGCGGAGTTTACGCTGAGCGCAGTCGAAGGGCTCAGCATGACAGTCCCCCGGGTTTTTCAGTAACCCATTGGACGACTAAAGCAAGGTTTTGAAACAGCTTCTAACGTTATAAAGGATTTTGAAACAGACGTGAGACCTTCCACTACAGAAAGATTGCGTGCGGGCGATGACTGCGAGGCGGTTGTGCCGAGAGAAGCAATTCTCAGGGTACTGAGGAGTCAGCGAGGACTAAAATTTTTCCCCACGAACCCTAATCAGTCTTTGAAATCAACGAATCATATTTGGGCGGATCCCCAAGGCACAAAGTGGGTAGGAAATGTGGGAATCATGCAAGTGAAATCATTTTTGCGGAACGAACCCTAAGTATGTAAATTTGACCTGATCAATTTTCACAACATGAAATATGTAGTGGAAGCTATGGGGGCTGGATTGTGAATTTTCCTTTAGCAATGCCTGCCTCCAGGATGAAAGAGTGGGATCATCCTGGAGCCCTCAAACGATCGTGGATAAATCGAAGCATGCTGAACAAGTTACAGGTCGTTCGGATGGATGTTGACTTCGCACAGTGGAGAGGGCTTGAGTGGGCAGGCTTCGACCGGATTTGACGGAAACCAAAATAACCGCTGGGAACCGTGATACGCCAGACTTCCCGCCACGAGCAAAACGCTTTGTCATTCTTCTGCCGTTCCGTTATCGGAAGACCAGTGAAACCGAATGGCACGAAGGAACGATTCTGAATATGAGCGGGACGGGCGTTCTTTTTCAAGGGGACGAATTGCTCGAACCCAAAACCGAGGTTGAGATACGGTTTGTGATGCCTGCTCCCGCGAAGAACGAAAAGCCGGCGGAAATTGTTTGTTATGGAACCGTTGTTCGCGCGGCGCCCGTCGTGGGGTCGGATTCCGCGTCTTTTATCGCCGTTTCATTGAGAAAATATCAATTCGTTCGAAGGTCGCGGTAATCCTGAGGTGATCGAGACGAAAATCATGGGAGCAGGCATTCAGGTTGCGGTCGAAGATGTCGCTCGAAGAGCGAATGGGACAGGAAGCAGGAAGATCAACCTGGCCCTGCTGACGGCTTTCCTCGGCGCGACCGTATTCGCCTTCGCGGGTTTCTGGGCCGCGACGGCGCGAGTATGGTTTCACGAAGAGGCCTATTCTTACGGAATACTCGTCCCGGCCGTGTCGGCGTATCTTCTTTGGCGACGCCGCCGGGAGTTGATCGCTCTCCAAAATGCGCCTTGGACTCCCGGGCTTGTCCTGGTTGTCCTGGGCTGCGCACTACGGGCGATGGGCGAACGGGGCGACATCCTGTGCGTCTCCGGCGCGGGGTTCATTCTGGTTCTGATCGGCGCGGTGGGGTTTCTCTGGGGCAGGGCGCGCGCTCGTATCGTCGCAATGCCGCTGGCTTTTCTGATCTTCATGGTTCCCCTGCCGTCCTATGCATTGGCGACGGTTTCCTGGCAGTTGCAAACCGGGGCAACGGCCTTTTCGGCCGATCTTCTCCGCCGGCTGGGAATTTTGGTTTTTCAGGATGGCAATTTTTTGGTTTTGCCGGGCTACACTTTGGCCGTCAAGGAGGCTTGCAGCGGAACGCGATACGTCTTCGCATTGCTGGCCTTGGCAGGCGTTCTGGGTCTTTCAGCGCGATGCCATTGGATTTTGCGCCTTGTCTTACTGGCCCTGGCGCCGGTCATCGCCCTGTTGCTGAACGTTATTCGGATTGTCGGAACCGGATTTGCCGCCTCTCTTTGGGGCGCGCAAGCTGCCCAGGGACTGCTTCATGCAACGTGGGCGATCGTCCTGTTTCTGTTGGGAACAGCGCTCCTGGTGGGCGCTCGCAACCTGCTGCAATGGCTCGCTTCCAAATCCGTATCGCCGTCTTATTAGGTCTGATGCTCGGCACGCTCGTGGCTGTCGAATCAGCCGTGCAAGCGAAGGCTCAGCGCGTGAGGGAAGTCTCCTGGGATCGAGTGCCTTATCAGCTTGGGGCGTGGAAGGGAAAAGATACTGAATTCAATCCTGTTTATGGCTTTGATCCGGCGGATTCTTCCCTGTTGCGCATCTATCGGAGGGATAGCGCAGATCCCGTGATCGTCTATGTCGGATTTCATCGAGAGCTTCTTACCGGGTTGGACATGCATAGCCCTGACCTCTGTTACCCTGCACAGGGATGGGCGCTGATTTCCCAAAAAACCTCCGAATTAGGGCGCTTCAGAAGCACAGCGCTTCGCGTGAATGAGATTGTGGTCAGCAAGAATGGAGAGTTCAGACTTGTGGCTTGGTGGTACCAGTCAGGCTCGCGTGATTTCCAGGGCAGGATTCGCCAGGTTTACGGAATGATGTTCCTTGCCATGTTTAACGGGCGCACGGACGGCGACATTGTGCGATTGGAAGTGCCTTTCCGGAATCGTGATGAGGAACAGAAAGCTCATGAAAGGCTGTTGAGATTTACCGCGCTCTTGTTTCCAGCGCTCGACCGGGCCCTTCCTATGTAGGTTTCCGCACTTACGACCACACTGTTGATCATCTTGCTGAAGTGAGGTCCGGGAGCAGGTTGCTGGAAAATGTTTTTGCTCCTCGAAATGACAGAATGCAGGGTTTTTCAGCAACCTGTCGAAAAACGATAACCAAGTCAGTTCAACCGTCAAGGTAGGTGCACCATGAAACTCCGACGATTTTTCCTCATCAGCATGACCTTGTGCATGTTGATTCCTGTAACAGCGGTTGCGGATGGACTCATCGATTTCACCATTCCAACCAGCGCTGCCGGAACGCTGTCGTATTCCGGAGGGACGAATTCCCTCGTCGGCGCGGGGATTACGGTGAACAGCGCTCTGGGTGTCCTGTCGCCGTTGCGGTCCGGCGTGGGAGAATCCATTACGAATGGCTCGCTAAATTTCACGAGTGGACCCGGCGTGGGTTCGTGGAAATGGGGAGCAGGAGGCGCGATTTCCGTGATCGGCGGAATCCCGAGTCTGGGGCTTGCCAATAACTCCGTCTTGTTGAGCGGGACCTTTTCCGGCGCTTCCTTGTCGCCGCTCTCACCCACGCTGGTGAAAATCGTCCTGGCCGGATTCTCCGGCATCGAGAATCCAAACTTGCTGAGTTTCTACGGTTACTCGCCGGGTTCATCTTCCATCGGGAGCCTGGTGCTCAGCCCCGCGATAGGGCTCTGGCCTCTTGGTGGGAAGCCATTCAGCGCGAAAGGTTTCGTGGGGGGAACGATCCTGACTTCGCCTGATCCTGCTCCTGTGCCCATTCCTTCTTCTCTCCTCCTGTTTGTCGTCGCCCTCTTCGGCTTGGCGCTCGCAGCCAAGTTCAGGATTATTAAGTCCCCGTTCTAAAAACCTGAGGCGTTTCAGTCGAGTTCTTCCACCCGGGGAAGGGTAAAGCGCAACCGTCCCTGCGGTGGAAGTCCTCGTGTGCCGAAGTGTAAGAATGCGAGGAGGTAATCGCTGGGGCAAGGTTAAAACCAACCCGCTGAATAATAGATCAGCCTGATTGGCTTGGGTCTCTCTATGAGGGGGAATATCAATGGGATACTGGACTACGAAAGTGCAAGCGGTGATGCGATGGATTGTGCTGGCGGGAGTTATCGCCTGCGTGATCTCCGGTTGCTCGCGCGATCCAAATGCGCGAAAACGGGAGTTCCTTCAAAGCGGCATGCAGTACTTCCAGAGCGGGAAGTACCTTGAGGCGTCGATTCAGTTCCAGAACGTGCTGCGCCTCGATCCGCGCTCCTCTGAGGCTGAATATCAACTGGCTCAGTGCTCGCTGCGGATGGGGTCGCCGCAAGCCGCTTACGTTCACTTGCTCAAGACCGTTGAGCTTGCGCCCAAGGATTATGAGGCCCAACTGGAGTTGGGAAATCTCCTTCTGGCGGTTGGCGAGAATGAGAAGGCTCGGCAAAGAGCGCTTCAAGCGCTTTCTGACGTTCCCGCGAATGCCGATGCTCACCACCTATTGGCGCGCGCAGACTTGGGTTTGAAAAAGGATGCCGAGGCTCTCGTAGAAGTCAGGAAGGCTATTCAATTAGCTCCCAGCCGGTCGGAATTTTATCTGACCCAGGGCACGATTGAAGCCGATCTTCGGCAGTTTGCCGCCGCCGAAGAGAGCTTCCGCAAGGCGTCTTCATTGGATTCTCATTCTGCCATGCCGCTTACAGCCCTGGGTCATCTGGATGAGCAACAACATCAAATCGCCAAAGCCGAGCGTGAATTTAAGGACGCGATCCAGGTCGATGCCGCAAATCTCCTTCCCCGGGCTGCGTTGGCGCACCTGTATCTGACGAATGGGCAAAAAGACCAGGCCGAGAGAACGTTGCTCGCGGCAAAAGAAGCTTTGGGCAATAATCCCGAAGCTTACGGCATGCTGGCTGACTTTTATGTAGCCGAGGGAGACTTTCAGAAAGCGGCGGCTGAGTACGCTTCGCTTTATCAGAAGCATCCTGAGGATGTGCGGGTCAGGAAGAACTATGTCCGGCTTCTGATCCTGTCGAACCAGCTTAACGAAGCCTCCAAAATTAACGACGAAATCCTCCGGAAAAATCCTCGGGATGCCGACGGGCTTGCTTGCCGAGGACAAATCCTGGTTCGCCAGGGGCGCGCCAACGATGCGATGGAGCCGCTCAGAGCCGCCCTTAGGATTCAGCCTGAAAATGCGGAGGCGCACTATGATCTGGGCGTCGCTTTAAGTCAGATCGGATATCTTCACCAGGCTGAAAATGAGTGGCGGGAAGCCATTCGCCTGCGGCCTGACAGGCTCGACGCGATTCAGGCCCTTGCTTTCCTGGCGGCCCGTCAGAATGACGCTGACCAGTTGAATGAGTGCGCCCAAGCGCTCATCAAGGTTCGCCCGCAGTCCGCGCAGGGCTATATCTGGCGCGCAGCCGCCAGGATGGTGGAGGGGAACGCGCCTGGAGCCAGGAGCGATCTCGAACTGGCGATCAGGCTTGCGCCCGGAAATCCACTGGGTTACGCGCAGATGGGGCAATTCTATAGTTCCCAAGGGCAGTTCAAGCTGGCGGAGGGTTTCTTTGAAGAAGCGCTCCGACGCGATCCCAGGATGGCCGAAGCACTGGCAGGTCTGGCAGATGTCTACGCGCGCGAGAAGCGGCTGGATAAGGCTATCGAGCGTGTGCGCGCTCAGATTGCGGCGGCGCCCGGCCAAGGCCCCTATGACCTGCTTTTAGGACAGCTTTTGTTTGAGAAAGGCGAGCTGAACGAAGCGTTGACTCCGCTAAAAACAGCGATTCAACTGGATCCCAATCAGGAGGAGGCGTTCCTTTTGCTGAGTCGAACCGAGATGACTTTGGGCCTCCAGGATGAGGCGCTTGAAGAATGCGAGCAGGCGATTCGCCGCAATCCGCGCGATGTGCGAGGCTATCTCCTGCTTGGCATGCTTCAGGAGAAGGCGGGCCGCGCGCAACAGGCTGAGGATTCTTATCGAGAGGCGCTTAAAGTCCAGCCGGATAATGGGCCGGCGGCGAATAACCTGGCCTACCTTTTGCTTGAACGCGGGGGAGATAAGCGGCTGGCTCTTTCGCTCGCGCAGACAGCGTGGCATGCCATGCCGCACGATCCGCACGTGGCCGATACGCTCGGTTGGGCGTATTACCAGAACAGCCTCTACGCCCTGGCCCTTCCGTTGCTCCGTGAGGCGGTTGAGCGGGCGCCTCAAAACCCCGCTTATCATTACCACCTCGGGTTGACGTATCAAAAAACCGGCCAGACACGGCGCGCGCAAGGTGAGCTTAAAGACGCTTTGCAAATGAGTCAAGGCTACGCCCAAGCCGCTCAAATCCGCAGCGCTTTGGGCATGCGAAATTGAGGGGCAGGCTGAAACTGCATGCATGGAATTATTGGCACATGAGTAATTCGCGCCAGCGAGAGGAGGAAATCAAATAGCACCAACAGGTGCTATTTCCATAGTACCGACGGGCGATTGCCAGTTATCGCAGGCTTGGTACGATGAGTTGACGCGGAAAGATGCCCGATTCAGGACGATAAGGACAATAAGGCAAGGGCGTCTCTCAGGATTCGCCGAATTTGACGCTGCCGATCGAGGGGGGATGAGCGCGGTGCTGGAAAGTGTTCAGGTTGAAACCAAGCCGAGTATTCGGGCTCGCGCAAAGCGCTTTTCACTTCAGATTCCGCTTCGTTATCGCCTCAACGGCGATCGGGCATGGCGCGAGGGCCAGACTGAAAATATCAGCAGCTCGGGAGTGCTGTTTCGGAGTAGGTTGTTGGCCGAAATGAGCGCGGCGATTGAAATGAGCTTTACGCTTCCCGTGGAGATTTCAGAAGGCGCAGCGGAGGTGTTTTGTTACGGAAAGATTGTTCGCGCTTCGTCCTTTGCCGAATATGAGAATCTTCATCTGCTGGCGGCTCGGATTCTGCGTTACCGTTTGCTGAGGCCCTGAAGTGGATGGTCGTAGGTTGAAGGTTTTTGATTGAAGTCTCTGAATTGACGCTCAGCCATTGAAGGGGGGAGGCTCAGTTAAGAGCCTCGGACGACTGAGCTGCGGCTGAGCGGACCCGCAGATTTTTCTCCCCTGAACAATCGAAGTGTGTGGGCTTGCAGGATAAAAACCGGCCTGTAAGTCAGAGGGCGGAGCTATGTCTTCGATGAACGGCATGGATGAGGACCGATCGAATCCCGGGTGGCACGCGATCTACACGCGTCACCAGCATGAAAAGACAGTGGCTGAAATTCTTTCGGGCAAGGGGTTTGAAGTCTTCTTTCCAGTTTATGCTGCCCTGCATCGATGGAAGGATCGAACCAAAAGCGTCTCTCTACCGCTCTTCCCTTCCTACGTGTTCATTCGGGGAGGGTTAGAGCGTCGGCTTCAAATTCTCACCACCCCGGGCATTTGCGAGATTGTGAACGTTGCGGGCCAGGCGGCGGTGATCCCTGAGGCAGAGATTGAGGATGTGCGCCGCATGGTCGAGAGCTTTTTGCACGCCGAGCCCCATCCTTTCCTCAAATGCGGCGACCGGGTCAGGATCAAGGCAGGGCCGCTCGCCGGAATCGAAGGCATCCTGCTTCGCAAAAAGAGCCAGATGCGTCTGGTGCTCTCGGTGGAATTACTGGCCAAGTCGGTCGCGGTTGAGATTGATGCCTCGATGGTTTAAGAGCGGTTCAAGAGAGGCGGCTGTTCTTCTGATGAGAAGGCAGGGGAGTGGCTAGCGGATAGACTCCTGTTTTCGCGGGAATGACCGGCATGAGTGATTTTCGAGCGAGCGGGCCCCGCAGAAACGCCTCTCAGCAGCATTCGTGATGTCCAGAATCGGCGGCATTCATCGTAACACTCTTTTCCTGGCTGTCTCGGACACGGCTTTGATTGCGCTCGGCCTGTGGATGGCCGACAACCTGAGCTCACTCTGGACGTTGGGGTCGTTCTCATCATTCTCTGATCCGTTCACTGAGGCGGCGCAATGGATGGTGATCTTGCTGGTTTACGGTCTTGCTCTTTACTACAACGAGATTTTCAATCTCCAGGTCACCCGACGATATAGCGTCGTCTTTATCCGCCTTCTGCAATCATTTGCCGTCGCCGCGCTGGCGCTGGGCGCATTGTATTACGTCAGCCCTGAATTGAGCCCCGGGAAAGAAATTGCCGTTCTTGGCATTCCCATCAGCCTTGTGCTCATTTTGTCCTGGCATCTGTTTCTTATCAAGCGGGGATCGCTTTTGCGCGATGCAGAGCGGGTTTTGATGGTGGGCACTTCCGAGGCTGGCATTTCCCTTGTGCGCGAGATTCTGAAGCACCCTGAGTTGAACCTGAAAGTGGTGGGGTTTCTGGATGAGAAGGGCGAAAACCTGGGCAAGTCTCTGGTGAATCCCAAGGTCATCGGAGCCGTCAGTCAATTGGAAGAGATTGTCGGGCGCGAAAGGGTGGATCACGTGGTGCTTTCGCTCTCGGAACGGCGCGGAAGCATGCCTTTGCGGGAACTGGTAAGGCTCAAACTCGCGGGCATTCGCGTTCAGGATACCCCGACCTTCCATGAGGAAATTACCGGAAGAATTCCCCTGGAACATCTCTCGGCAAGCTGGCTGATTCTTTCCGACGGTTTTCGAAAATCGCGCTCTGTGAAGTCCCTGAAGCGCGCCTTCGATATCGTGGGCGCCTTGATCGGAATCATTCTGACGTTGCCGGTCATGATTTTGGTTGCGGCAGCGATCCGGCTGGAAAGCGGGAGGCCGATTCTTTTTCGCCAGAGGCGACTGGGACTGCGCGGGGTTCCGTTTGAAATGCTGAAATTCAGGTCGATGCATCCGGATGCGGATGCGCATGGTCCGCGCTGGACGGCGGATGGCGATTGCCGGATCACGCGCGTGGGGTGCATGCTGCGAAAGTATCGCCTGGATGAGTTGCCTCAGCTTTTTAACGTGCTCAAGGGTGAGATGAGCCTGGTAGGTCCTCGGCCCGAGCAGCCTTATTTTTGCACTCTTCTTGAAAAGGAAATCCCCTTTTTCACCGAGCGCCATTCGGTGCGGCCCGGCATTACCGGATGGGCGCAGGTAAAGTTCCGGTACGGGGCGAGCGTGCAGGATGCGAAGAGCAAACTCGAATTTGACTTGTTTTATATCAAGCACTTATCGCTGCTGCTCGATTGGGCCATTATTCTTGAGACTTTCAAGGTGATGCTGGTGAGCCGCGGAGCAAAATAGCGCTCTGAGCATGGTTTCCAGCAACCCGTTAAGGTGACGAACGCCTCTATGAAGAATCAAGTTCAGGAAAAGTCAGTAGCGCAGATCCTGGAGTACTGGCACATCCTCCTTTATTACAAAGGCTGGATTTGGTTCGCCACGCTGATGCTGACTCTTGCCGCTACGGTGATCATCGCTCTTTTGCCGGACACTTATCGAGCGACCACGACGATTTTGGTCGATCCACAAAAGATTCCTGAAAGGTACGTGGTCCCCACGGTGAATTCCAATCCCGCCGACCGATTGAATACGTTGAGCCAGGAGGTGCTCAGTTTTACCCGGCTGGAGCGGATTATCGACGAGTTTGGGCTTTATTCGGAGATGCGCGGGTCTTATCCCATCGAGCAGATTGTGGAACGGATGCGCAAGGCGATCCAGATTGAGGTTAAAGAAGGGTCCGGGGAGGCCCTAAGCGCCTTTACGATCAGTTACGAGGCAAGCGACCCGCTCAAGGCGGCGGAGGTAGCCAATCGCCTGGCGGCGACCTTTATTGAATGGAATGAGCAGAGCCGCGAGCAGCAGGCTGTGGGGACGACGGCATTCCTTGACTCGCACCTGCAACGAGCCAATAAGGCCTTGGAGGAGCAGGAAAGATCGCTTCGGCAATTCCGGATGCAGCATCTGGGAGAGATGCCCGACCAGTTGCAGGCTAATCTGCAAACGGTGGCTGGATTGCGGATGGAGCTTCAGGCGAACTCGGATGCTCTGGACCACTTGGAACAGGAACGACTGCTGCTTCTGAACTCGCCGGCGGGCGTTGCGGGATCCGGGGTGACGCCTGGGCCTCTTGATGAGAGAGAGAGTCTTGAAATGGAGAAAGACCAGGTCGAAAAGAACCTGGGAGCCATGCGCGCGCGGTATTCGCCCGCCTATCCGGACGTGATTGCGCTCGAGCACCGGTTGCAGCACATTAACGAGCGGCTTGCAAAACTGCCGCCGCCCAGCCTGAAAAAGGCTCCTCCCAAAACCTCTTCCGTCGCCGTGCGGCTTGAGATCATTAAGCGCGAGGAGAGCAAGCTGAAGAATCAGAGAGCGGCGATTCAATCCCAGATTGCCGCTTATCAGGCCAAAATCGACGCCGAGCCGCTGCGCGAGGAGCAGATCGCCGATCTCAGCCGGAATTACGAGACCTCCAAGAAGCTCTACGATTCGTTGCTGGAAAAGACCTATAGCGCAGAGATGGCGACGGACCTCGAGAAAAAGCAGAAAGCGGAACGTTTTACGATTCTCGATCCGGCGCGGGCTCCCGAAAAGCCGTTCAAGCCCAATCGCCTGCTGCTGATGCTCACGGCGGCCTTCGCCTCGCTTCTCGCTTCCTGCGGATTTTTTATGGGCCGGGAGAAGCTGAACACCGCTGTGAAGGCGGAAACGGAATTGAGAGACATGCTTCCCAAAACCGTCTCGTTTCTGGCGACAGTCCCGCGGGTTGAGACTCCCCGGGAACGGCGCCGCCGGGTTGGGATCGCCCTTATCGCCGTATGCGTGGCGGTGCTGGCGTGCCTGCTGGTGGCAGGGTTTCTCTGGAAGGTGCATCCCATCTTATGAGCCGAATCTTTGACGCAATGAACCGGGCGCACGGCCTGGAGCTGGTTTCTCCCGCTCGCCGGGAACCCCCCAGCTATGACTTGATTCCGAAATCGAGCGCCAATGGCTTTCGCAAACTGACTCTCACCCACGACCCCAATGCTCGCACCATTTTTCGGACAGAACCCAAGGGCGTGGCTGCCGAACAGTTCCGGTTATTGCGGCGGAAGCTGGCGGCTCAATATCCGCAGGGCTCATCCCTGGTGGTCAGCAGCCCCGCGGCGGGCGACGGCAAAACCTTCAGCGCCGTTAATTTAGCCTGGGCGCTGGCGGAGAAGAAGCTCCCCACACTGCTCGTTGAGTGCGACCTCAGGCGGCCTTCGATTGCGCGCTTCCTCGGATGCTCGGTCGCTCAGGGGATGGAATCCCTGGCGTCCGAAAAAGTGGAACCCGAGGATGCCGTGGCGGCGATCGACGGGTTGCCATTGTATGTTGCGATGGTCGCCAAGGCGCACACAGATCCAGTTCGGTTTTTCAACAGCGCCGATGTGAAGAAATTTTTCGTCTGGGCCCGCAGCAAGTTCCAATGGTTAATCATCGACGCTCCCCCCATCTTTCCTTTTTCCGACGTCGCCGAGTTGTGCTCGTTTGCTGAAGGCGTTCTGCTGGTCATTCGAGCGCGCCGCACCTCGCGGGAGCTTATGACGAAATCCTTTGAGGCGCTGGGCGATCGGGTGCGGGGCGTGATCCTCAATGAGGCGACCCTTTGCCTCGATTCCTATTACCGTTACCTGGGCCGATACCCCGTTGATCCCAATCCAAAAGACAAGTGAAGCCAGACCTCCCGGTGGAGAGCAGCGCGACATTCTGAGGAGATCGAGCATGAAGAAGAACCTCGTGGAGTCTCTGTTTGACGGCGGCGATTGTCGGTTTCCAAGGATGAAGGGATGGATCGTTCCCCTGATTCTGATTCTGTGTTGGATTGCTTCGGCAAGGAAGGCTGTGGCCAGTTGTTCAGCCCCCGCGAACCCCATTGAAGCGGAGAATTGCCTGCCAGGGAATCCGTCGAGCGAGTGGGATGTGAGCGACGGCGGTTCTGACACTATCGTGGGATTTGCCACTGACATCAGCGTCAATCAGGGTCAGACCATCTCTTTCAAGATCAACACTAATGCGTCGAACTACACCATCGATATTTACCGCATGGGATATTACGGAGGGATGGGCGCGCGAAAGATTGCCAGCATCAAGCCTTCAGTAGCTCTGCCGCAGACCCAGCCTGCCTGCCTGACGGATTCAGCCACCAACTTGTACGACTGCGGCAATTGGGCGGTTTCGGCCTCGTGGCAGGTTCCGGCCAACGCCACTTCCGGCATTTATTTCGCGCATTTAATCCGGACGGATACTGGGGCCGACAACCATATTGTCTTCATTGTTCGCAACGATTCGAGCCACTCCAATATTTTGTTCCAAACCTCAGATGAGACTTGGGAAGCCTATAACTCCTATGGCGGCTACAGTCTGTATCACGGGACGACCGGCGGGCTGGAGGCTCGCGCCAATAAGGTTAGCTATAACCGCCCCTTTGACAACCGAAGCGCAGCCTATGCTGAGAGTTGGGTATTTTACGCCGAATACCCCATGGTTCGCTGGCTTGAGGCGAACGGATATGATGTGTCGTATTTTACAGGCGTCGACGCCGCTCGCAATGGCGCTCTGATCAAAAATCACAAGGTGTATCTCTCGGTAGGTCATGATGAGTACTGGTCAGGGCCGCAGCGCGCCAATGTGGAGGCAGCGCTGGCTGCGGGCGTGAATCTGGCCTTCTTCAGCGGCAACGAGGTCTTCTGGAAGACGCGGTGGGAAAACAGCATCGACGGCTCGAACACCCCCTACCGCACGATGGCTTGTTACAAGGAATCGCTGGCGAATGCCGTCATTGATCCTGCCGATCCTCCGACCTGGACAGGAAGCTGGCGCGACCCGCGCTTCAGTCCTCCAGGCGATGGAGGCCGCCCGGAAAACGCTCTGACTGGAACGATCTTTGTGGCTAACGGGCCTGGCAATGACAATCGGGATCTGTCCATTCAGGTCCCCGCTGCCGATGGCAAACTGCGCTTCTGGCGCAATACCAGTATCGCCAACCTGTCCTCCGGTCAGGTGGCGACGCTTCCGGCAGGAACCCTGGGCTATGAGTGGGATGTGGACATGGACAACGGCTGGCGTCCGGCAGGATTGTTCGATCTCTCTTCAACGACCGTTTCATTAACCACCGATTACTTATTGGACTATGCCGGAACCTATGGCGCGGGCACAGCAACCCACAGCATGACGCTTTATCGCGCTCCGAGCGGAGCGTTGGTGTTTGGCGCGGGCACCGTGCAATGGGCGTTTGGCCTCGATAGCAATCACGATAACGTTCTTTATTCTGCTCCGCCGACGGACGCGCGGATGCAGCAGGCGACGGTGAATTTGCTGGCGGATATGGGAGTGCAGCCGGCGACGCTGCAATCGGGACTCATTCCCGCTTCGGCCTCGACAGATACGACTCCGCCGGTTTCCACCATCACTTCCCCAACTTCCAGCACATCCTTGCAGGTGGGGACGCCGGTGGCTATCACGGGAACGGCCAGTGATACCGGAGGTGGCGTGGTGGCGGGAGTGGAAATTTCCGTCGATGGAGGGACGACGTGGCATCCAGCTTCAGGGACCACAAACTGGACCTATAACTGGACGCCGACAGAATCCGGCTCCATCACCCTTGAGAGCCGGGCGGTGGATGACAGCGCCAACCTTGAGAGAGCCTCAGCGGGCGTGAATGTGAATGTTGCTGCACAGGTATGCCCTTGTGAA
>DATGKJ010000027.1:0-20628 GCA_035294685.1 Terriglobia bacterium
TCTCCATTCCCTCCCATTCCACCCTAACGAAGAGGACTGTCCTCCTGGCCTGATCTTCCCGCTCCCACAACGGACCCGCACCGCAAAGTTTCACCCCTGACGGATCGGCAGCATCGCGTTCCGATGCTACAAGCCCCTGCCCCCAGCTCATGCTGCTATGCTGCGGGTCCTTCCACGTTGGAGCCGCCAGCCAGCAGCCTAAACTGGGGGATGGCAAGCAACTCTGATACGCGCCTCATGTTGCGAGAGGTTGGAATCGAGACATCTAACCTCTATACAGGATTTCTCGCTGTTGTACTAAAACTGTTATCGCCCGGCGGCGAACTCGTTGCCATCACACCACGCAGTTTCTGCAACGGATCATACTTTAAATTGTTCAGGAAACTCCTTCTCGATACGGTTGCCGTTCGCCGTATTCATGTGTTCGAGTCACGCCAGACCGTCTTCCGCGAAGATGATGTCCTACAAGAAAACGTCATTATCCACGGTGTAAAAGGTGCGCCAAGGCAAGCCCATGTGGTGATTTCATCAAGCATGGGGCCGGAGGATGATTTGATCAGTATCCGAGATGTAGCCTTCCCGCAACTTGTGCAGCCGTCTGACCCGGAACGCTTTCTTCACATCGTACCAGACGAGCTAAGCGCATCCGTTGCCGAAAACATGGAGCGACTACACTCCACCCTTGGCGATATTGGCCTAGAGGTCTCAACCGGCCGTGTCGTCGACTTTCGCGCTACGCGCTTCTTGCGTGAGCACCCGGCAGCAAATTCAGCCCCTTTGATTTATCCGCGTAATTTTTCGCATGGATTTATCGAGTGGCCCAAGCCGGGAGGCAAGAAACCGCAGGCGATGGCCATGCTCCCAGGTGTCGAAGAGCTGATAGTGCCCAGCGGCATTTATGTACTCGTGAAGCGGTTCTCCGCGAAAGAAGAGAACCGCCGTGTCGTTGCGGCGATTTACGATCCGGGGAGCGTCAAAGCTGAATATGTAGGCTTTGAAAACCATACGAACTATTACCACATGGGCGGCTGCGGTCTTCCCATTTCGCTCGCGAAGGGCCTTGCGGCTTTTCTGAACTCCACGCTGGTTGATCTGTATTTCCGGCAATTTAGCGGTCATACTCAGGTGAATGCCACAGACCTTCGCAATATGAAATACCCGACACGGGAACAGCTTGAAAAGCTTGGAACGTGTATTGGCGAAGCGATCGCGGATCAGGCAGAGATCGACCATTATCTGGAGGAGGTGCTTGAGTTGCCCAAAACTACAACCATAAGTGACCCGATTGGTGCAAAGAAAAAAATCGATGAAGCCTTACGGATTCTTAAAGATATCGGTGTACCGCGCCGCCAACTGAATGAACGATCGGCGCCGACTCTATTATCATTGCTCGGTCTCAAACCCGGCATGCCGTGGAGCAAAGCCACCGATCCCTTAGTGGGCATCACACAGATGATGAGCTTTTTTCAGGAGCACTATGGCAAGCAATATGCGCCCAATACACGGGAAAGTGTACGACGGCAGACAATCCATCAGTTTCTGGAAGCCAACATCGTCACGATCAATCCAGATGACCCGGAACGCCCAACGAATAGCGGCAAAACCGTCTACCAGATTGAGTCCGGGCTGTTGAAGCTGTTGAGAATTTTTGGCACTGAGGAGTGGGATAAGGCGCTCAGAACGTACCTGGCATCAGTCGAGACGCTGAAAAAGAAATACGCGCAGGAACGACATATGAAACGTATTCCTGTTAAGGTCGGTCCAGGGAAAACCATCAAGCTGTCGCCGGGTGGCCAGAATTTGCTTATCAAGGCGATCCTTAATGACTTCTGTCAGCTTTTCACTGGTGGAGGCACGCTTGTCTATGTTGGGGACATTGATGAAAAGTGGGCCTACTTCGACGAAGAGCTTTTAAAGTCGCTCGGTGTAACAATCGAGCGACACGGAAAAATGCCGGACGTGATCGTATACATCGAGAAGAAGAAATGGCTTGTGCTTATTGAAGCTGTCACCAGCCACGGCCCTGTGAACCCTAAGCGTCGTAATGAACTTAAAGCCCTCTTCAAAGGTGCCAAGGTCGGACTGGTGTTCGTGACTGCTTTTCTCGACCGTCATGCAATGCTGAAATATCTGAATGACATTTCATGGGAGACTGAAGTGTGGGTTGCGGATGCCCCGACACACCTCATCCACTTTAACGGCGAGCGCTTTCTTGAAGCATATGACGACTGACACGCTCTTTAGCTGAATCCCTACCTCTAACTGGACCGCCTTAGACACACCGTTATCCTTGCCTCCCGCGCAAGCCAAGCCTTCTGGGAGCCAAGAAATTTAAGGCGCAAAATATTGCATTGCGGTATATTGACGGCGTTGTATTTCTGCTTTGAGTGTAACCTGCTGAAGATTGATTAAGGGAGCGTAGAAGTGAGAAAGCTTTACAACGCGCCCATTCTGGGAGAAAAGCTCAGGCTCACGCTGGCTGTGATGGTATTGGGAGTCACATCCGCGATGATTTTTCCTCAGACGGCGCACTCAACGCAATGGTCCACTATTTTCACAGCCCAAACCGTGCGCGACCGGCTTTCGACGCCACAAGGCCGCGAGGAAGCCCTAGACTTTTGCCGGCGCTTGCATTTGAGCAAAGTCTATATTGAAGTTTTCCGCGATGGCTATGAGGCCGACCCCGCAACACTAAGGGCGGCGCGGGATTTTTTCCAGCGCGCAGGTTTCCAGGTTTCCGGGGCAGTCGCAACCACTCAACTGGGCAAGCCCTCGACAGGATGGAAGATTGTGGCGTGTTACACCGACCGCGCCAATCGCGAGCATCTGGCTCGTATCTTCCGCGATGCCGCCAGTCTTTTCAATGAAATCATCATTGACGATTTCTTCTTCACCGATTGTCAATGCTCGGAGTGCGCAGCCGCGAAAGGCGGCTTGAGCTGGCCGCAATATCGGAAGAAGCTGATGCTCGATGTCAGCCGCAATGACGTGCTGGGCCCGGCGCGGCAGGCGAATCCGCGCGTAAAAATCATCCTGAAATATCCGCAGTGGTACGATCAGTATCAGGCGCGAGGCTACCGCGTGTCTGCCGAGACTGCGCTTTACGACCGCATCTGGGTGGGAACCGAATTGCGCGATCCCAGTTCCAGCCGCTGGGGCCATAAGCAGCAATATGAGGGCTTTTTTCTCTATCGATGGCTCACGGACGTGGGCGGCGCAAAGACCGGCGGCGCCTGGTTCGATCCTTACGGCACTGACTCCACCTTTTATCTCGATCAGGCTTACGTTTCCGTACTGGCCGGGGCACCGGAGATTTTGCTCTTTAATTTCGGCGATCTCGATTCCCCGCGTTATCAGGCTCAAGCGGAAGCACTCATGGCCCGCCAGGAAAATCTCGCCACGCTGGCAAAGCTTGTGGGCGGATGGCGCGGCATTCCGGCCTACAAGCCTCCTTCCAGCGACCCGGGATCGGAACCCTACATCTTCGATGAAATTGGCATGCTGGGGATTCCTTTACTGCCGGTGGCCAGGTTTCCGAAGGGAGCAAAGATGGCGCTTTTCACGGACCATGCGCTGACTGACGCTCAACTCGTGCCGAAACTCGTGCAATTTTTTGATCAGGGCAGCACGGCGTTTGTGAGCGAAGACCTTGCCCACCGGCTAAGCGGCGACCCGCGTCTGCCAATGGCCGATGGAATCAGCCTGAAGGAAGGGGAATATTTGAAGACCGTCAAGGAGAAAGAGGGCGAAATGGTGGTATTCTCAGACGCCTTGCCGCGGCTCGCCTTTGTGGATTCTGGGGATCGTATCGAGCAGCTTACACCCGCTCTGCGACTTGCTCTCCGTGAGTGGCGCGAGAAGGTGATGACGTATGTTCCGATTTCCCTGGACGCGCCGCCGCGTGTCGCCGTATTTCCAATGGGCGGCGGGCATGTCGGGGTGATGAATTTCACTGAGCTTCCCGTGGCATGCCACCTGACAAAACAGGGCGGCACGGCTGGCGGGTTGCGGCTGCTCTTCGCCAGCCCCGGAGCCTCGCTGGCTGCGGACGGCTCGACGCTGCGCCTGGCCCCACACTCGCTTTTGATGGTGGAAGAATAACCGCCGGACGCCGTAATGGGCCGCGTTATCACTATAATGAGGAGTTCTCAATCATCGTGGTGGAACAAAGCCGCCGCGCCTTTCGAGCAGCCTCCAGATGAGGAGACCTATGCCGCATAAAAAAGAGATTATGGTGGGAGTTGACCTGGGTGGAACCAGCATCAAGGCCATCGCAGTCAACGGAAAGAACAAGATTCTGGCCACGGAAAAGAAGAAGACAGAGGCGGGCGTAAAACCGAAAGCCCTGATCAGGGAAATTGCCGGAGTGGTCGAAAGCGCGGCTAAAAGCGCAGGCTGCAAAGTGAAGACGCTCGCGGCCGTGAGCATCGGCGCTCCGGGTGCGATCGACATCCGACGCGGCGTTGTGAACGAAGCGCCAAACCTCGGCTGGAAAAACGTTTCCCTCTCAGATGCCTTGGAGTCTCTGCTGGGCGGCGTGCCAGTGGTGGTGGACAACGACGTAAATGTCGGGGTGATCGGCGAACACGCCTTGGGCGCTGGCGAGCAGGTGAAAGATCTGGTGGGAATCTTCGTCGGCACGGGAATCGGCGGCGGCATTATTTCCGGCGGAAAACTCTATGAAGGAAGCAATGGCTGGGCGGGTGAAATCGGTCACACGGTCTTACTGGTTGACGGCCCCGTGTGCAGTTGCGGCCATCGCGGCTGCGCTGAGGCGCTGGCCAGCCGCACCGCCATTGAGCGGGATGTGCGCGACGCCATCAAGGCCGGGCAGAAAAGCGTGACGCCGCAGATTATGAAAGAAAAAAATAAGGACCGGATCACCAGCAGTGTGATCCAGGAAGCCTTGGCGAGAAAAGATCATGTAATGCAGGAAGTCATGAAGCGGGCGGAATATTATCTGGGCATTCTAGTGGCTAACGCCGTCAATGTGCTTGACCCGGCGCGGGTGGTGATTGGCGGCGGCATCGCCGAACGGCTTGGGGAGGATTTCGTGACGCCGATTCGCAGCACGGCTTATGAATACTTCCTGCATCCACCCGCTGCGAAAAAGATCAAAATTGTTCCGGGCGCCCTCGGCGACAATGCTGGGGCGCTCGGAGCCGTAGTGCTGGCGCGAAAACGGTTGAATTTGTAGGTGACTGATGGGAGGTGACAGGCATTGGCAGAGCTTTCAACCTAACCCCTGAGGCCTGTCACCTGCCACCTGATTTTTCAGAGCAGTTCAGCCAATGGGAATGACCGGTGCGCCCGTGGCGGCTCCAGGTAGTTCTGCCGATGGGTTGTTACCAGGAATTTTGTGAAACCGGTATTCTCATTGGGCAGGTTGTATTTCTTCTGAAGATCAACGCCGTCCATCTCCTTCCGGATTTTCTCAAATAGCTGCGCCGAAGGGGCGAAGCCGATAAAGTGAACTCCGGGTACCGGAATGGGATTTACCGGGCTGTCAGCGGAGAACTCAAAGGGATTTTCCACCGTGTCGAAATCCTGCCGGAGGAAGAAAACGGCGCCCTTGGGAAGCTTTTCTCCATACACCGTCGTCGTATCCTTATCCACGCGAGAAAGGAATTGCATCTGCGCGTTGTGGCCGAGGATGCCAAATTTCCTGGCATCTTCCTCAAGCTGTTCTTTGAAGGTGGATGTTTCCGGCGCCTGAGAGGGAGAAAGATGCTCGGGCGGCTCATTGCGCCGTGGATTAAACATGCGATGGAGCCGGTCCTTGTGATTCATGCTGTACCAGCCCTCCAGGTCAATCACAATGTGCGAGAAGTGCATGATCGTGCCGCCGGCAAAGTAGCTCTCTGGCGTCTGGTCAGTGTGCCCCGGAATAGTTTCAAGGCTGGGCAGATTGCCCTGCGCGAGCCCATGGAAATGGCTGGAAGTGAATCCCATAAAGAGCATCGCGCCTGGCGGGATTTTGTCAGCGCCCGGGATTTGCAGGCGTTTGGCCATGAGACCAGGCATGTCGCGCCCGGCAAATCCGCGGCGGATGGAAGTGACGTTGAACAGATCGCCGACGTAGACGCTCTCCACCGGAAGGCCATTGAGTTCCTGAGTTCCAGGATAAAACAGCGCCTGAATCACGTCGCTGATGTGCTCGCGGTAATCGCTTTTGAAGTGGAAAGAAATGTCGTTGTGCTCCAGCACGATATTGGCGGGGTCCTTGGGAAACTTGATCGAATCAATCAAGGCCCAGTTTCCGGGCTTGCCGTCTTCAATCGCCCGAGGCATGTATGGGTCTGTGACATTTGACGGAATAAAATCTTTGAAATAGGACAGGCCATAGGCCACCTGAATGAAAATTCCGCTCGGATTCAAAGGGTAAACGGCTTCAATTTCATTCAGGGCCTTATGAAGCCGCTCCTGTGCGCGCTTGAGGGCCTTCTTGTCTCCGCGTTGGACGTTAAGCCGGGCCGTGACGACCGCATGCCAAAGCGGGACGACAACGACCGGCACGCCAAGATGATCTTCAGTCGTGACGCCTGGAAGTTCATACTGGGTTTTAGGAGGGGCGGCGTCGAAACGTTTTGCATAGTTCACGACCTCGGCCCAGTCAAACATGGTTGTCGCAGCCATAACAGTCTCCTCGCAGTGGGATGAATTGTAAATTAAAAACCCGGGAGCGCGCAGCCGCCGGACGCCGCGCAGGGAAACCCTAATCGCATCAGATGGAATTGAGGTGCATCCTGAGGTACGCCGTGCTTTAATGTGACATCATAGCGCAACGACCCGCGAATCCCAAGAGGCAGGCATCGCGTCGGAAACGACTCGCACATGATGACAGGATGCTGCGAGATTCCTTGTCGTGGCTGGCGGTAAAGAATAAACTGGGAAAGAACAACGATGCTTAAAAGAAGAAGCACATTTGTTCTATGCATTCCCCTCCTGTTGCTTTCTGTAGCCTTGGTGTACCCGCAGGAAGCCTCGCAGAGCGTTCCCAAAATGACGGGTCGCTATCATTTTCTGGGACCGCAGGATACGCTGGCCATCCTGCAGGAGGAAGACCTACTGAAAGGCTACATCGATGTCTATCCGGGCGAGAATGAATCGGACGTTATCCTGAGCTATCCCATCACGATTGGGTCGCGCCATGGGAATCAGGTGGAATTCAGGACTCGCAAAATCCATGAAAAGTATTATCGCTTTCAGGGCAAGGTCGAGCGCGGCACGGGCAGCAAGCCCGGTGACCCCGATTATCTGCGATTGGTCGGCGAGCTTCAGATCATTACGGAAAATTCGGTGACTGGCGAGCAGAAAGTGGAAAAACAGCAGGTTGTCCTGAAGTCCATGGGGAAAAACGAAGGACCGCCGCAATAACCGGCGTTAGTCGCCGCCTTTTACCTTCCTGGCTTTAGCCAACATCGGTCTATGAACAAGCCTCTGAATCTGGACGGCATTTCCGGCAAGGTTGCTATTGTGACGGGCGCGGCTGGGGATATTGGCTCTGTTATTGCTGCGGATCTGCTGGCCGCGGGCGCCTGCGTGGTCTGGGTGGGGCGGCAAAAGCGCTCGCTCGACGAGCGTCTCCAAAAAACAGCGGCAGATCGAAACCGCTCTCTTGCCGTGCGCGCCGATATTCGGAAGGAAAGTGATATTCGCAGCGTGGTTCGCGCCACGCTTCGCCGCTTTGGAAGCATCAATATTCTGGTGAACAACGCCGGCGCTCGCGGCCCAACAACTCCGGTCACTCGGTTGCGCCTGCGCGACTGGCAGGAAGTGATCGACACAAACCTTACCGGCCCTTTTCTTCTCTCGCGTGAATGCCTGAAGCATATGGCGCAATGCCGCGCAGGCCGCATCGTGAATATTTCCTCGGTAGTAGGACATTGGGCTTATCCGTTGCGCGCTTCCTATGCCGCCTCAAAGGCCGGGCTTTTGAGCCTCACGTTAACTCTCGCCCAGGAAGCAGGCGAAATCAACGTTCAGGTGAACGCTGTCTGTCCGGGCCCTGTCGCGGGGGATGCCATTGAAAGCGTGCTGGCGGCTCGCGCGCGAGCCCTTGGAATTTCGGTTGGAAAGATGCGTGAACAATTTATGCGGCCTGCAGCGCTTCGTCGCATGGTCACGCCGCAGGATATCAGTCGCACCATTTTATTTCTCTGTTCGGACGCCGCGCAGAACATTACCGGCCAGGTGATTGACGTGAGTGCCGGCTATGGTCTTTATCCTGGGATGTAACAGGCGAGAGCGAGACTTCTCATGAGCGAAAAAGGGCTTGAAATGCTGCAACGGATGCTGGGCGAGTCGCGAGCCCGGGAGGTGCGCGCGGCGTGGGAAAAGCTCTCGCCGGATTTTGCGCACTATGTGACTGACTTCCTGGCGGGCGACATCTGGGCGCGGCCAGGTCTCGACCTGAAAACTCGAAGCCTGATTACGGTGGCAGCCATGACCGCCTTGGGACGACCCAACGGCTTGCGTCTAAACATCGAGATGGCGCTGAATAACGGCGTCACAGAGCAGGAAATCCTGGAAGCTCTCCTGCACATGGCGCCTTACGCCGGCTTCCCCGCCTGCTGGGAAGGCCTGTTGATTGCGGACGAGGTCTTTAAGCAGCGGCAGCCACAAAAGGGATCATAATTTGATCAGAAGTTATGATTCGGGAATTCTGCGATCATCCAGTCTTTGCCGCATTCAGTCGTTTTTGCAATCGTTGTCGGCGGCGCATAAACCGCTCCAAGTGCCGGGCAGAAGCCTCATCTTTGGATGAAGGAAATGAGCCTGAGTGTAATAAGGCGAGCGCAGCGTCCGTAAACTGGAGGGCCGTTTGTGCATCACGCTGGCGGCGCTCATAGTGGATGACCAGTTCACGATATGCATCGAGAGCATAAGGGGTCTCGCGGCGCGCAAGGTTCAGCCAGATTTCCGCTGCGGCATCAAATCGGCGCAGCCGCTTGTGCTGCCTGGCCAGATGCCACAATGCGCGAGGCTCCAGGGCTTCCGGCAGTCCGGCGCTCAGCGCCTGATCACAGATGGAGGCTGAGAGTTCAACCGCTCCCACGCGTTCAAAGATACGGCTCAAGCTGAAAAGGTCCAAACCCGGCAAGGAGCGATTCCCTTCCCGGGCGGATTGCAGGATTTCAGCCACCTCAACCGTAAGCGCCGCGAGAGAGACGACGTCAAGCGCATTATGGAAGAAAACGGGCTGAAGCCCGCGCGCATCGCCGGCGCGAAGATAATCGAAGTAGATTCCAGGAATTTCTGAGCCGGGAACGTCGCCGTCTCGGGCGATGCCAAGCACGTGTCTTTCCAGGTTTGTAAGATGGCACTTTTCCAGGCGTAGTTTCCAGAGTTGCCGCGCGGGATGCAGAAGGTCTAAATGGACAAGACGGCTGAAGGGTGGCTGAAGACAACAAGCGGCGTAACGGGCCTCAAGCAGCGGTACGTCGAATATCCTGCCGTTAAAAGTGATCAATCCCTCATAGCTTTCGAGCGCTTTTGAGAGGGCAAAAAGCGCTGCCTTCTCATCAGTCTCGTCGCGCAAAAAGTACTGACGAACCACAAACTGTGTGTCCTCGATCGCTCCCACGCCAATCAGGAATGCGTAGGCGCTGCCATCTACGGCAAGGCCCGTCGTCTCAGTATCCAAAAAGATCAGGCGCGATGGATCGGGCAAGGTCGCGCTGCCCAGGAAAAGATTCAGAGGAGTAAGATCGGCCGAAGAAATATCCGCAATGCGGAACTTCCCATAAGGCCGGCCGAACGGCAGCGATTGGTTGGCGAGGAAGAATTGGCCAAGTTCGTGTTGCTCGATTCGGCCTTCAATGCATTCCTCCACGCCGCAGGGAGAGCGCGGAGCGCCGTTCCAAGTCGCATCCAGCGTGATATCTGTTATCGAAGACGAAGCAGCGTCTCTTCTTTGCCCCAACCTGCGCAAAGTTTCAAGTTGCTGTTCCAGGGCTCGGTCGCTGCTACTCTTGTCAACCGCCTTTCTAAGCTGGCGAAGTTTCTCTTCGAGGCTCATGAGGCTCATCTAATTCGCTTTTTATTCGCTATGCTAGCATGGAACAGCGAGCCTATGAAGTGAAACCTCAGCAACCTGTCAGAATCCTGGACAGGATGTGCGGCTGCGCCGGTTTACAAAATGCGGCGCTGAACCTCATAATCAATTTCTCATCGCTTCAAGTCATGACGGAGTTTTCGACGCCTCTGATGCGTCAGTACAATTCGATCAAGGAGCGACACCCGCAAGCGCTGCTCTTCTTTCGCCTGGGTGATTTCTATGAACTCTTCTTTGAGGATGCCGTCGTCGCCTCCAAAGAACTCCAGATCACGCTCACCTCGCGGAACAAGGAAAAGGGTCAGGCCATCCCGATGTGTGGCGTTCCCTACCATGCCGCCGAGGGCTACATTGCGCGCCTGGTGCGCAAGGGTTTCCGCGTGGCCATCTGCGACCAGATGGAAGACCCGCGCTATGCCAAAAAGCTGGTGAAGCGCGAGGTGACGCGCGTCGTGAGTCCCGGCACCTCGATTAACACCGAAGCTCTCGAACCGCGCGCCAACAATTATCTGGCTTCCGCCGTTGAGAAAGACGGCGGCATAGGCCTGGCCTTTGCCGATCTTTCCACCGGCGACTTTTGCGCCACGGAGTTTCGCGGCGAGGAGGCCGGGAGCCGCTTACGTGAAGAATTTGAGCGGATGCGGCCCAGCGAAATCCTGCTGCCCGCTGAAGATGGTTCTATCAAAACGATCCGCCATGCATCTCGCGTGGCCTCTGCATCCCATGGCTCGCAGCCCCTGGTTCAAATCATTCATGCGCTTTCTGCGCCGCCCGCAACCGCGACTCCGCTTGAAGAATGGATTTTCAGCGAAGATTATGGGAATCGCCTCTTGCGCGAACACTTTCGAGTCGCCACGCTGGCTGGCTACGGGCTGGAGGATCACCCGCGCGCCATCGCCGCCGCAGGAGCTATCCTTCATTACATCCGCGAAACTCAGCGCGGCTCGCTGCTGCATCTCGACAGGATTCGTTATTATCAGCAGCAGGAATTCCTCGTCCTTGATCCCACGACGCTTCGCAATCTGGAAGTGGTCGAACCGCTTTTTAGCGGCAGCCAGGATTCCACCCTTCTTGCAGCGCTGGACCATTGCATGACCACCTTCGGCGCGCGCCTCCTGAAGCAGCGTCTCCTTCGACCTTTCGTTGACCGCAAGGAGATTGAGAGCCGTTGGGGAGCGGTGGGCGATCTGCTCGCCAACACTATCGCGCGCGAAGAGCTGAGGCGGACGTTGGGAAAAATCCAGGACCTTGAACGGCTGTTGAGCAAGATCACGCTGGAGACCGCCAATGCCCGCGATCTGATCGCATTGAAACTTTCGCTCGCGCAGTTGCCTTTCATCAGAACGGAGCTTCACCCGTTTCAGGCGCTCAAACTGGCCGAGTTGCGCGAGGCGCTCGACGAACTCAGCGACGTGCGGGAACTGCTTGAAAAATCCATTCACCCGGAGCCGCCCGTCACACTGACGGAAGGGGATCTGATCCGTCCCGGCTATCATGCGGAACTCGACGCGCTCCGCGAACTCAGCCGCAACAGCAAACAACTGATCGCCCAGATCGAGGCCCGCGAGCGTGAGCGGACCGGCATTGCAAGCCTGAAAGTGCGATTTAACAATATCTTCGGCTACTACATCGAGATCTCGAAGGCCAACCTGCACCTTGCACCCGCCGACTACGAACGCAAGCAAACGTTGGTGAATGCCGAGCGTTTTACGACCCCTGAGCTCAAAGAACTCGAAGTCAGAATTCTTGAAGCTGAAGAGAAGCGCCAGGAACTTGAGCGCGATCTCTTCATCGAGATTCGCCGCCGCGTGGGCGCGGAGGCGCGTCGCATCCGCGCGACAGCCGCTGTGCTCGCTGAACTGGACGTGCTCGCCTGTTTTGCCTGGCTTGCGGCAGAGCGTAATTATCGCGCGCCCGAGATTTCCGATGATGAGGAGCTGATGATCGTTCAAGGGCGCCATCCGGTTATCGAGTGCATCAGCTCGCAAAATCAGATCGGACCTTTCATCCCCAACGACCTTTATCAGAATTCCACTACCGATCGCATTCTGATCATCACGGGCCCCAACATGGGCGGCAAATCCACCTACCTGCGTCAGACGGCTCTCATTTGTCTGATGGCGCAGGCGGGATGCTTTGTCCCTGCCGAACGCGCCAAGCTGCCGATTCTCGACCGCATCTTTACACGCATTGGCGCTTCCGATAATCTTGCCCAGGGCCGCTCGACCTTTATGGTTGAGATGACCGAAGCAGCCGGCATTTTGAATATGGCCACTCCCAAAAGTCTCGTGCTGCTTGACGAAGTGGGACGCGGCACTTCGACTTTTGACGGCCTGGCCATCGCTTGGGCGGTGGTCGAATATCTGCAATCCCGCACCGGCGCCAAGACGCTCTTTGCCACCCATTATCACGAACTGACGGAATTGGCGGATCTTCTGCCGGGCGTTCGGAACTACCATGTGGCGGTGAAAGAATCCGGCTCCAATATCATTTTCTTACGCAAGGTTGAAGCGGGCAGTGCGGATAAGAGCTACGGAGTTGAAGTGGCGCGGCTGGCGGGGCTGCCGCCTTCCGTCATCGAGAGAGCGCGTGAAATTCTCGCGCGTCACGAGCAGAGCGAGCATAGCCTGAGCGAACGCCTTGCCGCCCGCCCGAGCGAATCGCACCCGGGACCTGTGCAACTTACCATTTTTACGCCGCTCAATTCTGAAGTCGTTCGCGCTATCGAAGAGGCTGATTTGAACAATATGAAGCCGGTTGAGGCGCTGAATCTCCTGGCGGAACTCAAAAGGCAACTCCAATCATGACGATCCGCAGGGCGCGCTGGGCCGTGGGGCTGATCTCAGGCACGTCGATGGACGGCATCGATGCCGCACTGGTGCAAATTGAAGGCCCGGGAGATCGCCCCAAAGTCCGGCTTCACGCGTTCCAGACTTTTCCCTACCCTCCTGCAATTCGCAATCAACTTTTACGCGTGGCGAGCGGCTCGGCAACGTCCGCGCGGGAAATCAGTACTCTGAATTTCACACTGGGCCAATTGTTTGCCGATGCGACTCTTGCCGTATGTCATCAAGGCCGCGTGGCGCCTCGAAAACTCACTGTGATCGGCTCGCACGGGCAGACGGTGTTCCATCAGGGGCCCTCAACCCGATCAGGGAGCAAGCATCCAGGCCGCACTTCTCAATCGAGCACGCTCCAGCTTGGCGAGGCTGCGGTGATTGCCGAAAGAGCCGGCGCTCCGGTGGTGGCTGACTTTCGCGCGGCGGATATGGCTGCCGGCGGGCAAGGCGCGCCGCTTGTCCCGCTGGTGGACTACCTGCTGCTTCGCCACAACAAACTGGGCTCAGTAGCGTTGAATATCGGCGGCATCGCAAATGTCACCGTGATTCCCGCTGGCGCAGGGCTTCAGGAAATTTTCGGATTTGATACAGGCCCTGGAAATATGCTGATTGACGGCCTAGTGCGCCATTTCACGCAAGCGCGCAGAATTTATGACGAAGGCGGAAAATGGGCTGCAAAAGGCAAGCTTCTGAAGCCTGTGCTCAATAGAATTCTGCGGCTGCCATTCTTTCATCATCCTCCGCCAAAGAGCGCGGGGCGGGAACAATTCGGCGATAAATTTCTTACCCATTATTTTCTTTCGCAGCGCAAGGCAGAACCTGCGGATTTGATCCGCACCGCGACGGAGTTTTCGGTTCGCTCGATTGCTGATGCCCTGCGCCGCTTTGTCTTTCCCCGAGCCGAAATCCACCGATTGATCGTCTCGGGCGGTGGAGCGCACAACGAATTTCTGGTTGACCGAATCAGAGATTTGTTGCCTGAGCTTGACCTTTATCGTTCCGATAAGTATGGCCTTCCCGCCGATGCCAAGGAGGCCATTGCTTTTGCCCTCTTGGCCGACCGAACTCTACAGGGCCTGCCGGGAAATCTGCCTGCCGTCACTGGAGCGCGCCGCGGGGTGATCCTGGGCAAAATATCGCGCCCATGAAAATGCGCGCTGAAAGGGCTTCTTTCTGGCGCAGATTTCAGGCCGGAATCCTCAAAAATTTTCCAGGATATCGGTGACGAGGGTGCGAGCGAATTCCTGGGAAAGCCGGTCCAACGCGGGGCGGTCTTCTTCGATCAGCGTCGAGGCCGTAGGGCTCACTTGATACTGCTCGCGGAAGATGTAATCGGGATTTGAGAAGATCACCTTTTTGCTGTGAAGATCGGTCAGCTCGACTCCGGCGACCACTTCGATTTGGAGCGTGGTGGCGCTGCCGGTTTGCGGATTGAAAGTGACCACTCCCTGACGGATTTGCTTGACCGTGCCGCGCAGCACAGCATCCGCTTCTGCCGGATTCTGCGTGATGCGATAGGACGTGCGCTCGATGAATTCCTGAGTGACGGCCGCCGTGAGTTGCTGCTCGATGCGAAACTGCGGCGTTTGATTGGCAAAAATTGGAACGGCAATCGTCTTGACGTCTGGAGGCAACAGCGCCCCGCGCCCGCCCTCATGATAGCCGCACGACGCGGCAAGCAAGGCAAACCCCATCGCCAGCAGGATCTCGAAGGGGCGACCGCTTTTTTGCCCGTGGCAACCATGCACCAGAATCGCGCTGCGAATGCCGCTCAAAATCTTCATTGTTTGAAGCTCAACTGGCGCAAAGTCTCGGCGATTTCAACCGCATTTTCTGCGGCGAGACGCAGATTATCAACCATCCCCCATAGCCAGAAACCGCCCGGGCGCTCATCATCCACTGTGATCGGGTCCACCAGCACAACCGGAGAGCCTTGCGCTTCAATGGGAGACGGAGCGCTTTGCGCTTTTCCGAGCATGCGAATGCGCTCATCAGCAAGCGCCTGCTCGATCTTCACCACGGAGGTCTGCGCACGCATCTCAATATAGAGCGAGAAAGCCAGGGAATAAAAAATCGGCGACTGAATCAGGCGCAGGGCTGGAATTGGAGTCCGGCCAGCTAAAAACTGGCGCGTTTCGGCGCGAATACGTTCTTCAAGCCTTGAAAAGCTCGCGCGACCCTTGCCGCTCACACGGGGCAGAATATTGAACGCAATGGGAGCGCCAAAAAAGTCCTGCGGCGTGGGCTGAAAGCTCAGCAGGCTGGTGGTTTGCTTCTGAAGTTCCTCAATGGCTTCCGGCCCAAGCTCTGAGACCGAGCTGAAAATCTGGGCTATCGCGCGTTCAATTTCAAAGTTGCTCGCAAGGCGCAACAGAAGATGGCTGATGGCAATCACCGCAGCGTGCGGCGCGATGAAAAATCGCTCGCCTCCGGCGGCGGCCTTGGCCAGAACGTCCTGCCCCGGATCGAGATAGGGAATGCTCAGGAGAGGATTCCTCGCGGCATGACTCGCCGCGTGGCTGGCGTCAATCACCCAGCCTCTAGTGCCTGAAACGGCGGCCAGGAACTCCGCACCGGCGCCCGGAGTCTCCGAGTGCGTATGCCTTCCATCGGCTGATTCCGAACACGCGGCAAGAAATATGAAATCGCATTCGACCTCGGTGAAGCCCTCACCCTCCACGAGAGGCAGCGGTTCCTCCTCAAAATCCACGATAGGGATTTCCGGCTGGCTGCCTTCCGCGTTGAGCCTGATGACCTGAGAGACGGGGAAGTTCCTTTCCTTGAGAACCGTCAGGATTTCCCTTCCCAACAGCGATTCAGCGCCCAGCATGGCCACGCGATAATCCCGAAACGCGGATTTCATGTGGCCTGAACCTCCTGTTTCGGCGCGCTCTCAGCCTTATGCGCGGGCGGATGAACGCGCGACTTTGAAACCAGCCGCATCACCGGGCCGTGGAGGAAATAAACCATCGCCAGAGCCAGCAGCACCGGCTCGGAATAAGACCAGATGGCCCAGACGATGAGGCCCAGGAGAATAATGAAAAGATAGGAGTATCGCTTCCGCAAATCCATCGCTTTGAAGCTGTAATAACGCACCCGGCTGACCATCAGGAACGCCGCGCACGCAACAATCACCAGCCAGATGATGCCGATCAGCCAATCCTGAACGGGATACTTTGCCCAGTGGACGATGGCCGCCACCACCCCGGCGGCAGCCGGAATTGGCAAGCCCACGAAGAAGCGGCGGTCGCTTGTGGAGCCGCGATCGATGTTAAAGCGCGCCAGCCTGGCCGCCCCGCAAATCACAAAAGCGAATCCCACCAGCCAGCCCGCCTTTTCGATATAAAAAACGAGACGATGGTCATATTGTGAATGGATGGCTTGAATGCCCCAGGCGTAAGCCAGGAAGGCGGGAGCGATGCCGAAAGTGATGACATCCGCCAGCTAGTCAAACTCCTTGCCGAAATTGGAAGCGGAATTCGTGAGCCGCGCAATGCGGCCATCGAGACCGTCAAAGACAATGGCCCATCCGATCTTCTTGGCCGCGTCATCGAACGCCGCCAAGGCCATGCTGGAGCCGGCGCCAGCGGCCAGAAGCTGAGCGCCGCGAAGCGTGGAAATAATGGCGATATATCCGCAAATCAGCGTGCCAACGGTGAATAAGCTGGGCAGAATATAGATGCCGCGTCGTTGTGTTTTGTTGGCGCGAAGCTCACGCCCCTGGTTTTGTGAATCCAAGAATGGTGCTCCCGGCCTTAACAGAATCTCCAACCTGAACTCGCCATTCGGTCCCGGCCTCAACCAGCACGTCAACCCGCGAACCGAACTTGATGAGTCCCACGCGCTCGCCCCTGGTCAGTTGATCGCCCGGACGCTTCCAGAATACGATGCGACGCGCCAAAGCGCCAGCAATTTGCTTCACGTGAACAGTCCCCTGCTCGCCTTCAATGGTGAAGGTGTTCTGCTCGTTCTCAACTGACGCTTCCGCCCGCGAAGCCACCCGAAAAGCGCCTGGCGTGTAACGCACTTTCCGCACCGTCCCGGCAATGGGCGAGCGATTGACATGGACATCGAGAGGAGACATGAAGATGCTCAGTCTTTGCATCCTTTGCCCTTCAAACTCCTCTTCCGTAATCTGCACCACGCGACCGTCGGCGGGGGAGACGAGAGCGCCTGGGTCGGCAGGAATGTTTCGGTCAGGATTGCGGAAGAAGTTTAAGACAAACAGCGCGGCGATCAGGAAGATGACAGCAGGGATGAAAATATGCAGGCCAAAAAGCGCGCCGCTGATGAGCAGAAGGGGGAGTCCGTATGCGTATCCTTCCTTTACCATAAATGCGCAGGCAGAAACCAAATCATTTTTGAGGGATATTCAAGGTCTCCGGAGGGCCATAAAAGGTTAGGTTTTCCCTTTTGCCTCTGCCATCCCTGCCGATCGGGGAGTCGCCGGTCTGTTATGTGAGTTTTCCTTACAGAGCGCCGGCGCAGCGTGAGGCTGCTGGGAAATCCTCGCGTTCAATCATTCGGGCAATCAGGCGCCCATTGCGCGATGGACCAGTTGCTCCATCTGGTCCTTGGTGCGCAGCTTTAATTTCTTGAGGCGGACTTCCTCCACCTGTTCCTGCTCGGTGAGAAATTTTTTGCTTTCCAGTTGCATTAATCGGGCGTCGTAGCGTTCGTGCTCTTCATAAAGGCGTTGATATTCTTGATTATTGACCATCAATTGCTCCCGGATGGCCGCGGTTGCATTGCCCATGGGAGAGTCACCTCCTCGGCGAATTTCAAATCTCTTCCTGCCGCAAGACTAGCACAGCGGAATGTCGCCTTCAAGCAGGAAGAAGACTCTGTAGCGCATTTTCTTGACTTCGCGCGCTGGGCAGCCTAAATTACCGTATTAAAGTTTTTGAATGGAGCGCCGTTTCAAGCCGTAAAACCACCAAAAGCCAGGCCATTCTAAAACATTTCGCATCCCGATGACCACTTCCAAACCACGTGTCGCGTTTTTCGTCACCTGTCTGGGCGACCAGTTCTTCCCTGAAGTGGGCGAATGCGCCGTCAGAGTGCTGCGCCGCATGGGGGCCGAAGTCCTCTTCAATCCGGCTCAAACCTGCTGTGGCCAGCCCGCTTTCAACACCGGCTACCGGGATGAAGCAAGAGAAGTGGCTGCGCGCATGCTCGATCTCTTTGACGACGCGGACTATGTCGTGACGCCTTCCGGGTCGTGCTCCACGATGGTGCGGGTTTTTTATCCCGAGCTGTTCGCCCACGATCCGGCGCGTCTTGAGAAGGCTCAGCAGCTTCGTGGGCGCTTTTATGAATTTTCGGAATTTCTTGTGAAGGTGCTGAAGGTTGAGGATGTCGGCGCCAGCTTCCCGCACCGCGTGACGTATCACGACTCCTGCCATCTTCTGCGCGAGCTTGGCATTGCCGAAGAACCGCGCCGGTTGATTCGCGCTGTGAGGGGCATCGAGCTGGTAGAAATGCAGGATTTCAGATTGTGCTGCGGGTTTGGCGGCACGTTCAGCGTGAAATTCCCCGAGGTTTCAGTGGCGATGGGAGAGGATAAAGTCCGCGCCGCCGTTGAGGCCGGAGCCGAGTATCTGGTGGCAAACGACTCCGGATGCCTGATGCATCTGGCGGGCGTGATCCATCGCCGCGGGCTGCCCGTCAAAACCATGCATCTGGCGCAATTGCTGGCGCAGACCGAGGAAGCGGCGGACCCGAGGCTGGCCGCTCCCGCCATTGAGGCGTCCCGGCCGTGATTTCCGGCGCCATCAAATTTTCGATGAACCATGACTGAGACCGGCATTCAAAGCGCGCACATCCACGAGCGGACCGAGGAAATCTTTAAGAAACCGCAACTCCAGGAGGCTTATCGCTCCTCAACTCTGCGGCTCTATACGCATCGCCTGCAAGCGATCGGCGAAGTGCCGGGTTTTGAAGCGCTGCGTGACCGGGCGCGCGCGCTGAAGCGCGAGGTGATCGAGCACCTGGACGAGTACCTGGCGCAGTTTGCGGACAACGTCGAGCGCTCGGGCGGGAAGGTTCACTGGGCCGAGACCGGCGACGACGTCTGCAGGATCGTGCGCGAGATCGCGCAGCAGGCCGGCGTGAAGGAATTCGTCAAGTCGAAGACGATGGTGGGCGAAGAGGTGGAGTTGAATCACGCCCTCGAAGCTGCCGGCATCCGGGGCGTTGAGACCGATCTGGGCGAGCTGATCATTCAGCTTGCCGGGGATCGCCCGGCGCACATCGTGGCGCCCGCCATTCACAAGACCCGGCAGGATGTGTCTGACCTGTTTGTCGAGCACCTGCACGCGGAACGCACCACAGAGCCGGAACGCCTCACGGCCATTGCGCGTCGCGCGCTGCGCGAAGCCTTCGCGCGAGCGGAGATGGGCGTAAGCGGCGCGAACTTCGCCGTGGCAGAGACAGGCACCATCGTGCTGGTCGAAAATGAAGGCAACATCCGATTGTGCACCACTTCTCCGCGCGTTCACGTGGCGCTGGTCGGCATTGAGAAACTCATCCCTCGATTTGAAGATTTGGCTGTTTTTCTCAGGCTTCTGGGTCGCTCGGGAACCGGCCAGAAGCTAACCGTCTACACTTCCCTGCTCACCGGGCCGCGGCGCGCCGGTGAAGACGGACCGGATGAAATGCACGTGGTCCTGGTGGATAACGGCCGAACGGCAGCGCTGGCGGATGAAAAGATGCGCGAAGCGCTTTATTGCATTCGCTGCGGCGCGTGCTTGAATGCCTGCCCGGTCTATCGGAAAATTGGAGGCCATGCCTACGGTTGGGTCTATAGCGGCCCGATCGGCGCGCTGATTACGCCTCAGTTCAACGGCATCGGCGTGGCGCGCGAATTGCCGTTTGCTTCCTCGCTGTGCGGCGCGTGCCGCGAAGTCTGCCCGGTCAGAATTAATATCCCAGACCTGCTGCTGCACCTGCGCGCCGAAGCGCAGAATCAGGCATCGCCGGCTCCCTCCGGCGGGTCGCCCCGGGGCGAGCGCGTTTCCATGCGGCTGTGGGCCTGGGCTATGAAACGCCCGCGAATTTACTCTCTGGGCGGCAGGCTCGCGCGATGGGGGCAGAAATTCTATGCGCGCCAGGGCTGGATTCGGAAACTTCCGCTCTTCCCCATGTCGCGCTGGACCGAAGGACGAGACTTCCCCGCCCTCGCGCCCCAAACGTTCCGGGAGCGCTGGAAAAAATTGACGTAATCAGAAGCCTACAGGGGATTACAAATTATAGTGACGACTTCTTCTGTAGCGCCGGTGTCCCCACCGGCGTCTTTCGGCGCTGAGGACAGCGCCGCTACAGCAAATAGTGTCACTATAATTTGTAATCCTCAATAAATCTCAGAGAGGGACTCCATGCAGCCCAAAAAGCGGTTTCGTTTGCCACTCTTGCTCCTCCTGATTGCCGGTCTCGCATGCTCGCTTCGCCTGAGCTATAGTCAGGCCGGACCTTCCGCGCCGTTTGATTTGCGCTGTGAATACCTGACGAACCCTGTGGGAATTGACGTTCGCCAGCCACGGTTTTCGTGGGTGCTTCAGGATTCTGACCGCGGCGAGCTTCAGTCGGCTTACCAGATTCTGGTGGCGACAAGCCCGCAGCGGCTCGCGCGCGACGAAGGCGACCAGTGGGATAGCGGCAAGGTGACATCCGATAATTCCATTCAGGTGGTCTACGCAGGAAAGCCGCTCGCCAGCGACCACGTTTACTACT
>DATGKJ010000028.1:0-2468 GCA_035294685.1 Terriglobia bacterium
TCATGGGATGTTATCACTCCACGCTGGAGTTCCTCGAAACGATTGGAACTTCGGATCGCGTTCGTTTTCAGCCGCGCCTCATGGTCCATTTTGCGGATCGGGAAAGCGGTCTTACATCTCTCGAGTTCCCTTCTCTCTCCGCGCCCTGGCATCTGATCGCGGGAGTGCTTAAGTCGAATAGTTTCACGCTCAGCGAGAAGCTCCAGGTGCTGCGTCTGGGTCGCGCCCTGCGCGCCGCTGATTCCGGAATTCCGCCTCAGGATTTTGAACGGCTCACGGTTGATCGTTGGATGGCAAGGCTGGGCCAATCGGAAAGGCTGCGGCGAAATTTCTGGGGGTTGCTCTGTATCGCCGCGCTGAATGAAGACCCATCCATTGCCGCTGCTTCTCTCTTTGAGCCGGTTCTCCGGTTGACGTTGTTCCAATCGCCTGCTGATTCGCGGATTGGTCTTGCTTCAAGCGGCTTGAGCGAGTGCTACACGGATGCGGCAGCCGCCTACATCCGTTCAAGGCAAGGGACGGTCGAATTGGAGCGAAACGTCACGGGACTGATTCTCTCAGCGGCGCCGGACGGCAACCCACAGGTTGATTCTTCAGCGTTCGATTCTGCAGAAAATGGCGCTATCGACGTTCACCAGCCCCTTGCGTGTCGCGGCGTTCAGCTCTCCGACGGCACAGTCATTGAGGCTGCGGCAGTGCTGAGCGCCGTTCCATGTTTCCAACTGACCCGTTTGCTCCCGGAAAGTCTGCTTCGCAGCACATCTTTCTTTGCCGGCCTCGCCTTGATGCGCCCAACACCAATCATTTCTCTGAATCTCTGGTTCGACCGCGATATTACTGACCTTGAATTTGTGGGCTTGCGCGGCACCACAATTCAATGGCTTTTTAATCGCGGGAAGATTTTGAATTCCGGCGAGCATTATGTGAGCCTGGTGATCAGCGGCGCTCACGATTACATTCAACGCGACAAAGAAGACTTGCTCAGACTGGCTCTCACAGAGTTGAAGGAGTTGTTTCCGGCCGCCCGGGAAGCCAAGCTTGAGCACTCGCTGGTGATCAAGGAGCGATTCGCCACTTTTTCGCCCAGCATTGAGGCGGCTGTGGCGCGCCCCTCAGCTTCCACGCCTGTCAGGGGACTTTATCTTGCGGGCGACTGGACTCGGACGGGGTTGCCCGCTACCATTGAAAGCGCGGTCAAGAGCGGGTACACTGCGGCTGCGGAAATTTTGCAGGCAGGGCGATAAGCCAGGGTATACATCCAGAACCTGTTCCGCGAGTCGCCAGCTTCGCCATGCAGCGGGAGGAAAAAAATATGCAACGTCGAGAGTTCAGCAAAGGCCTTCTAAAGATCGCGGGCGCTGGAGCGCTTCTAGAGTGGGCTCGAGACCGATTGCGGGAAGAGACAAGCTTTGCCATGCCCTCGGCCGGCGTGGGCGCCAATCCTTCCTCTGACCCGCGGCTGAAAGGCGCTTATCGTTTCTCACGTGGCCGATGGGTTTATGTTCATCTGGAAGGAACGCCGTCCGAAATTGGATTTCAGCATGGATATTTGCTGGCGTCTGAAATCGACGACGCCTTTCAATCCGTCGCGCTCACCAATTGTCGCGGCACGGGAAAGAGCAAGGAGTTCTTTCGCCGCGCGGCGCGGGAAATGCTCTGGACCAAGGTTGAACCTGAATATCAGGAGGAAATCGAGGGCATATATAAAGGGCTTCAAGCGCGTGGCGTCGCCATGAGCCTCGATGACGTGATCTGGCTGAATGCGATGGAAGAATTGGCGGACTATTACGTTCCCTGGTACGACGCTCAGCACAAGGTGGCGGAAGCCCGGCCCATCTTGAGCCCGGGCAATTGCAGCGCTTTTGTCGCCACCGGAAGCTGGACTCGAGATCACGGAATTGTAATCGCTCATAACACCTGGACCAGCTATCTGCATGGCGAACGCTGGAATATGATTTTCGACATCGTGCCGCGTCATGGCTACCGCATTCTGATGGACGGCTTCCCGGGCATCATTGCCAGTGACGACGATTTCGGAATCAACTCGAACGGCATCATGATCACGGAAACGACCATCACTCAATTTAAGGGCTGGAATCCGGACGGCAAACCTGAATTCTCTCGCGCGCGCAAAGCCATGCAATACTCTTCGTCGATTGATGATTACGTCCGCATCATGCTCGATGGGAACAACGGCGGCTACGCCAACGATTGGCTGTTGGGGGATTGCAAAACAGGCGAGATTGCGCAATTTGAGCTGGGACTTAAGGCATATCGCGTCTGGCGCACACGGGATGGATACTTTGTCGGCTCGAACTTCGCGAGCGATCCCAAAGTACTCGCCGAAGACACCACCTTTAATCCCGATGATCTCTCGTCCTCGCCCAATGCGCGCCGCGTTCGATGGGAACAATTGATGAAGCAGCACAAAGGTCAAATTGACGTCCAGCACGGACAGCAGTTCATAT
>DATGKJ010000029.1:0-3933 GCA_035294685.1 Terriglobia bacterium
AAGTTTCTGGCGCTATGGACCCGCCAACCGGCGGGCGGACACTCAGGGTGAACTCCGCGCAGCATTTCAGTCGATATTCAGCAAGTGCGCGAGAGAAGGGAGATCACGGTAAGCCGCAACGGGATGCTGGCAGTAGATCACTTGCAATGACCGACTCTGAATCACAGGCAGCGTCACTTCTTCCTTAAACCAGCCGTGATTTGCCAGAAGATCATTGAAAGGCGCAATCTCTTTCGGCTTTCTTCCCAGGATAAATTGCTGAAACTGTAAATAAGGAGCTTCACCCATCAGGATAATGACGCGGAGATTCGGAAAAAGCTCAAGCTCCTTGCGCACGTGGCGCGCGCAATTCGCCAGCGCTCTTTCGGGAACAGGTGTCACAATGGAATGGCAACGGAGAGCATCTGTCAAGGCAAATCTTGCCTTGAATTCCGCCAAATTCCTGACGCCCAGCATTCCATAAAGGCCAGCCGCAAAACGATCCTTAATTTCGGGGCTGCGATAGAGGTAATTTTCCGGATTCCAGGGGGCGTCGCGCCCCACCACCAGGATGCGCACGGTGTTCAGGTCCGGGTAATCGCTTTTCACGTACTTCAGCAAGAATTCGCGCGGCGGCAGGATCATTGAAGAGATCGCTGCGCAGTCCCGGCATTCCTGAATCTCCAGGCGCGCGCTTTCCGTCTCAAGGCCCGGCGGGCGTGAATCGGCCCCTTGATCCGCATATCCCTGAATAGCTTGAAGCAGTTCCTCTTGGCCCGCTTCTCGTGACCCGAAGATGACGTTATCAATAAGACGAGTCGAGCCTACACGCGCCGCGATCAACGCCACGCAGCCTTGCGAAATTCGGTCAACCGGATTTAAAGAGGCCGAATCCACGAGAGCCACGTAGTCCACACGAATATTGGGGTTCGTCTTCAGAATCCCTTCGATTTCGTCCCGCACATGTTCGGCCCCTGTTTTTCCGCTCCATACCAGTTCCTGCGCCCTCCGAAGGCTCTGATGCAAAAGCCGCGCCGATTGCCTTTCTTCCGCGCTCAAGTAAACATTCCGCGAACTGATGGCGACTCCATCCGAATCACGAATAATCGGGCAAAGAATCAGGCGCACATCCAGATTCAGCTCTCGCGCCAGGCGGAGAATCACCATCGCCTGCTGAAAATCTTTCTGGCCAAAATAGGCAAAGTCTGGGGCCACGATATTGAAAAGCTTCAGAACAATCGTCGCAACCCCGCGAAAATGCCCCGGCCGCGAGGCGCCCTCCCAGCGCGCTGCAAGCGGGCCTGGCTCGACAAAAGTCCCGAAACCTTCTGGGTACATCTCTTCGACTGAAGGCGTAAAGACGGCATCGAGCTTGAAAGGGCGCAGGAGTTCAATATCTTTTTCGAGATTGCGCGGGTAGCGATCAAAGTCCTCGGAAGGGCCGAACTGCGCAGGGTTTACAAAAATCGAGACGACCGTGGCATCGTATTGGCTCTTGGCGCGGCGAATCAGGCTGAGATGCCCTTCATGAAGAGCCCCCATCGTCGGAACCAGGCCGAGCGTCTTTCCCGCGCCCCGTATCTGGCGTGAGAGAGCCTTCATGTCAGCAATCGAGGTGATCCGTTGCATGGGGGAATAGGTGACCAGTCTTCGGCTCTCCGCGGAAGGCTGAAAATAAGCATGCGGGCGGTGAAAAGAAGCCGATAAATGATTGGCTGTTCAGCCCTTCGCCCTCAGCGCCTGCGGTTCGCGGTCCTTTTCAAAATGTTCCCGTGTAACCGACGGCCAGTGGTAGGATTCGGCATCTTCGGGGAAACGACCATTCCGCACATCCGCACAGTAATTCTTCACCGCGCTTTGAATAACTTCCGCCAGATTGGCATATGCGCGCACGAATTTTGGCCTCCGGCCCGAACTCATTCCGATAAGGTCGTGAAACACCAGAATCTGGCCGTCGCACTCAGGTCCCGCGCCGATCCCGATGGTCGGGATGCGAAGCCGTTGGGTGATCAGGGCGGCTAATTCCCTTGGAATGCCTTCAAGTACGACTGAAAAAGCCCCCGCATCCTCAACAGCCTGCGCATCTCTCAACAAGTCTCGCGCCGAATCCGGGGTCTTTCCCTGCACGCGATGGCCGCCCAAAGCGTGGATCGATTGCGGCGTCAGGCCAATATGCGCCATCACCGGGATGCTCTCTTCCACCAGCCTTCGGATAAGGGCAGCCCGCTTTCGGCCTCCTTCAAGTTTCACGGCTTCCGCCCCGCCCTCTTTTACATAACGGATCGCCGCGGCCATGGCTTGGTCTTCGGAAACGTGATAAGAGCCGAAAGGCAGGTCTGCAATCAACAGCGCCCGCCCCGCCCCGCGTCGGACAGCGCGCAAGTGATGCAGAACGTCTTCAACTGTGACGGGCAGGGTGGAATCGTAACCGAGAATAACTTCGCCCAGGGTGTCTCCTACGAGGATAACATCAATGCCAGATTCATCCACCAGGCGGGCGGTAGGAAAGTCATACGCGGTCAGGCAGGTGATCTTTTCGCCGCGCAGTTTCCGCTCGAGAATCAGCGGAACAGTGATCTTGCTCACGGCCTCAATAGTGGGGTCCATGGCAACCTCCCATGATGTCAATTTGTGATCCAGCGATTGAGTGATCTATTGAACGAACAGGCTGAAAGAAGCCCTTCCGATCCATCCGCCCGATCACTCAATGGCTAAATGCCCATTGTCCCGGTCCGCCGAAGCGGATCCAAGCGACGGGTATCGTAACGTTGATGAAAAGCGCCTGTAAAAACCTGATATTTATACCAGTTCCTACGAGCGCATCCGTATCACCTGGCTCGTATCTCGAGTATCGTGCAACATTTCCTGCACCGTTCGCTGGCTCACCGGATGATGAAGCGAAGGCGCGAGTTCCCTCAAAGGGATCAGCACAAAGCGTCGCTCCTCCATCCTCGGGTGAGGGATGTTGAGCTCACGTGACCGGACGACGATATTCTCGTACAAAAGGATGTCAATATCAATCGGGCGCGGCCCTTTGGCAACGCCGCGTCGCCGCCCGAGCGCGCGTTCAACCCTCTGGCAAGCGCGCAAAAGCTGCATCGGCATCAGGTCTGTTTCCGTCTCAGCCACACAGTTGGCAAACCATGCTTGCGGCTGAAAATCAACCGGCTCGGTCTTATAAAAGGAGGACACTCGGCGCACCTGAATGCCATCTTCAGCAAGGCCCTGAAGGGCGTTTTGCAGGCGCTCGATCCGATCACCCACATTGGAGCCCAGCGACAGATAAACGCGCTTCATGAAAGCGTCTCATCTTCGGATTGCGAAAAAAATGGGGTCTCGAGCAAAAATCTCACGCCAAGGCGCTGAGGCGCAAAGTCCCACGCGGAAAAGCCAGTTGTCCTTTGCGACTTTGCGCGAGGCTTCGCATCTCTTCACGGCTTCTCTACGCATTAATCGAACAAGCCTGGCGCGGTGGGCGTGGCGTGCTTTGGCAACGGCAGCTTCAGATGGCGATAAGCCGGCTCGTTGGCTTTGCGGCCGCTTTTAGTGCGGCTGATGAATCCTTGCTGTAATAAGAAGGGCTCGACCATATCCACGAGAGTATCGACCTCTTCGTTGAGCGTGGCGGCGAGCGCTTCAATCCCTACAGGACCGCCGTGGTAGAGATCAACAATGGTGCTCAGAAATCTGCGGTCGAGGTCATCCAAACCACGATCGTCCACTCCTTCCAGGCTTAGCGCAGCTCGCGTTGTCTCGGCACTGATTTCTCCGCCCGCTCTCACCTCCGCATAGTCGCGCACCCGGCGCAACAGCCGGTTGGCAATACGAGGCGTGCCGCGAGCGCGATGGGCAATTTCCATCGCTCCTTCAGGGCCGATTTTCGCTTCCAGGATGCGCGCCGAACGCAAAACAATTTCTTTGAGTTCTTCGGCGCGATAAAAATCGAGATGGTAA
>DATGKJ010000030.1:0-7621 GCA_035294685.1 Terriglobia bacterium
AATTGCCCTGCCCGTCAATCAGCGGATAGCGCATGTTAAAGTCCTGCGCCATGCGCACCAGCGCGTCATACACTGCCGCATCGCCATGTGGGTGATATTTCTTGATGACTTCGCCCACCACGCCCGCGCACTTCGTGTAGCGCTTGTCGGAAGTGATGCCTTCCTTGTACATGGCGTACAAGATGCGCCGGTGCACCGGCTTCAAGCCGTCGCGGACATCGGGCAGCGCCCGTCCGATGATCACGCTCATGGCGTAATCCAGATACGAGTTCCGCATCTCGTCTTCGATGTTGACGGGAACCTGATGCGATGTAGGAATCAGTTCTTGATCACCCATGGAATATCCATTCCTTTCTCAAATGCGTGGGAAAAAACGGCGGCGCAGCGTGGCCTCGTGACCACAACCAAAGAAACTGTCATTCTGAGCGAGCGCAGCGAGCAAAGAATGACAGGCCCAAAATGTTTGGTAAAAAAGACAAGAAATCATGACCTTGCAGCGACGACCATCTCTCGGCCCGACGTTTCCAGGCGCCAAACCACCTCATGCCGCAAGCGAAAGTCCGCCTCGCGCGCCCTTGCACCTTCTTGTCGAAGCTGATGGATACAATTGGCTTGGCGTTGACGATCAATATGAGGGTTTCACTCAAGCAGCGCGTAGTATTAAGTATATCTGTGGCCGGGAACTTTGTCAAAACAAAGGGCTTCTTATTTCACCTGGAACGCGGCCTTAAGCGGCACGTTTTCAGACGAATCGCCCACGTAAACTATGAATTTGCCCGGATCTACTTTCCAGGTATGGGACTTCACATCCCAGTAAGTGAGCGACCGGCGGTTCAGTGTGACGGAGACGCGCTTCGTCTGACCAGGATTAAGGGAGATGCGCTTGAAGCCCTTCAATTCTTTGACAGGACGCGGAACGCTGGCCGAGGGATCGCCCATGTAAACTTGGGCAACCTCGGCGCCGGTAAGCTGGCCGGTGTTGGTGACGTCAAAGCTGACAGTGATCGGCGCGCCAACGCTCGCCTCCGCGGGCGTAATGCGCAGATGGCTAAAGTCAAACGTCGTGTAGGAGAGGCCGAAACCAAAGGGGAACAACGGCTTCACCGCGCTGTGGTCGTAGTAACGGTAGCCGAGAAAGACCCCCTCGCGGTAGACGACATTGTGAGTGCCCGGCTCTTCATAGTAGTTTTTGTAGCAGGGATTATCCTGTTGGCGGCGCTCCCAACTGATCGGCAGTTTGCCAAAGGAGTCGAGTCCGAAGAGGACTTTCGCCAGCGCCGCACCCGCCTCCGAACCACCATACCAGCCTTCGATCAACACCGGCACGCCATCGAGCCATCCACTGGTTTCGACGCTTCCGCCCGAGGTGACAACGACAATCGTGTGCGGATTTGCCGCAGCCACAGATCGAATCAGGTCATCCTGGCCGATGGGCAACCTCCACGTTCGATCATGACCTTCCGACTCCGTGGCGGGATCGAAACCCACAGAGACGATCGCCACGTCTGCCTGAGCCGCAATTTTCTTGACGTCGGACAGCAGCATCTGCTCGGCAGGAATCACTCCGAAACCAACGCGGATGCGGCTGGTCTGCGGCAGGTAATCGAACCGGATTGAGGCAGGCTGACCGGCGGGAAGATCCAGGTCCACCCACTGCGGTGACTGACCCTCCTCATGGTGGGGCGGCTCCTGAAGCGCTTGCTTGCCATTTACGTAGAGCGTATAGCCGTCGCCGTCCACGGCTGCCACGATGAAGCGCTGGGGCCCCGAAACCTTCGGCGTGTAATAGCCCGTCCACCGATAGGCCGGCCGCATCGGAGAAGGCGGAGCAAACTGGTTGCCTCCGAATGAATTCACATGCATCACCGTGCGCGTGCTGGAAGGCGTGCCAGCGAAGCTGCCGCCATTGAACTTCTCCTCGCGCAATCCGGGATGCGTTCCGGCCTCATCCACCGTAAAGCTGCTCCCGGTGAAGCCGCCTTCGCCAAAAATCGACAGCAGGTCACGAACCCCGCGGCTCCAATAGACTGTGGCTTGCGTTCCCAGAGCGTCGCTCAATCCGGTGAGATAGCTGACAGCGTTGAACGAGGTCACGTGAGCGCTGCCGCCGCCGGAAGCTTCCGCCGGGTAAGCGTCCGGCCCGATCAGAGCGATGGAGTGAATCCGGTTGCGGTCAAGCGGCAGCAGATGGCCTTCGTTCTTGAGCAGTACGATGCTTTCCTCCGCGGATTCAAGCGCCACCTGGCGCGACGCCTGATCATAGAGCGGAATCTTCAAGTCCGTCTGGTCGTGGTTGAGGAATCCGAACTCAATCGCTATGCGCAGGATACGCCGCACCTTGTCATCGATCGTGGCCACGGAGACTTTGCCCGCCTGGATCGCCGGCAACAGCGTCCCGGCGTTCATAAATCGAGCGGAGGGCATTTCGAGATCAAGCCCGGCGTTGGCAGCGGCGATGCCGTCGTAAGTGGCGCCCCAGTCCGACATCAGGATGCCGCGAAATCCCCACTCCTTCTTGAGAATTTCGATGTCCAGCATTTTGTTCTGAGTGGCGTGCTCGCCATCAATGAGATTGTAGGAATCCATCACGGCGCCTACGTGCGCTTCCTTTACCGCCGCTTCGTAGGTGGGAAGATAGATCTCATGCAATGTGCGCTCATCCACAATGGAGTTTTCATTGTGGCGGTCGTATTCCGAGTTGTTCAGGGCGTAGTGTTTGATGGTGGCGACCACATCCTGGCTCTGCACGCCCTCAATGTAGTTTACGGCGATGCGCGAGGCGAGATAAGGGTCTTCGCCGAAATACTCAAAGTTACGCCCATTCATCGGCTCACGGTAGATGTCCACGCCAGGACCGAGCAGGAAATTCACGCCACGGGCGCGAGCGTCGCGTCCCAAAGAGACGCCGATGCGCCGCGCCAGCGCCGTGTCCCACGAGGCGGCAAGACCGATGCCCGCCGCATAGGCAGTGGACGGTCCCCAGGTGCGGACGCCCATCGGCCCGTCCGACATTTTCAGCCGCGGCAGACCAATCTGTGGCATCGCGTAAGTGAACATGCCATCCACCCCGCCAATCAGCTTGATCTTCTGTTCGAGGGTCAGCTTGGCGAGCAGGGCGTCGGCCTGGCGGTCAATTTCAGCAGGAGTGAGTTGTTGTGAGGCGCCTCCGCGCGCCGCGCCGGCGAAAAGAGAAGCGGCGACGAGCCAAAATAAGAATGAGGGGCGTAAAAAAGAAGGAATTTTCATGGCCAACTCCGGGACGCGGCAAAAGTATATAACAACCGCCTCAGTCCGCAAATCCCATTCCGTGCCTGGTTTCCGGGCAAGCCGGTGTTAGCGGCTAGTCGGTATTCGTCTGTCCTTGGAGTCAGAATTCAAACCTGACGATTCGCCTCACTCCGCTGAACGCCACGTCGCATCACCCGCTTCGAGCGGGGGTTGTCGCCGAAGAAGACAGCGGGCGAAACGTGAAACCGCCGGCTGAGCCGCTCGATGTGGTTGCGATTCAACCTGCGCTTGCCGGAAAGAACCAGTGATACGGTGCTCTCACTGCCGAGTTCCCCTGCGATGTCCCGTTGCGAGAGTCCATTCTGATCCAGCAAAAACCTCAGCACATCCACCGGGTCAGCGTCCGGGACCGGATAACGCTTGGTTTCGTAGCGTTCGATGAGCAGCGTCAGAAGCTCAATGGCCTCTTCCTCTTCAGGTGTCCGGTCAGACTTTGCCGTCAGCCTGAAGAGCGCCCGGGTGTACTCATCGAGTTCCTCATCTGAATGGATAACGTGAGGCGCTCCCCTTTTGATCATCTCGGCTGGGTTCGCTAGAGCCGTGCTCATGATGAAACTCCTTTATCCCAGTTCGCGGGATTAGCATACTCTTTGTGTGTCAGGAAAGACCGGACATAAATGTGCCCCTCGGTAAGACGGCCATTCTTCTCCCGCGAGTAATGAATAATGGTCACCAGGCAGTAACGATTCCGCCGGATATTGAAAATCACATATTCCTTTACGGCATCCGCGTCTTTGAATACCTGACGGACTTCCACAAAGTTCCGCCACCGCGCAAACTTCACAATCTTGCGCCAAGCTGCCAATTCTTTCGCGGCGTCTGGATATCGCTCAGCGGCCTGGTTCAGGCGCTTCTCGGTAATGATGTGCATGAGTATCCTTCAACGCTCCGCAGCAACCGAATCCAGGCCCTTTCAGGATACTTTGCAAAACGAAAAGCATCAATAAAAACTTTGCATTTTGAAAAGTCTGAATTTTATCCTGGAAGCCTAAAAGAGTCCATGAAGAAATAATGTTGCATGAGTTTCATCACTTTCTTGCCCTCGTGGCTCGTCCGGCTTTCAGCCGCCGAAACGCAAGCGCGCAGGTCAGTCGGGGCAGCGCGCACCACTTTGAGGGGCAGGTATCTATCAGAAAGCGCGCAATGTGCCATCGCTCTTGATGGCGTTGAGGATGAATTTGCATTGCGGCAACCTCTTCCGCTAGCATGGCAAATGATGGAAAACGCTGCCATTATCCTGGCGATCATTTTCGCTGTTATCTTGATCGGAATTCTTCTTCTCGTCCGATCAGCGCGCGGGCTGAAGCGCGCGAATATCGAGCTCAATAAAGACTGGCTGAATATTGAGACGTTGCTGAAACAAAGAAACGACGAATTGCCCCGTCTCATTCAGACCTGCCGAAGCTACATGCCCGCAGATCACGACAGCTTCAGGCTCATCCCTGAGGCCCGAAGCGCCTGCCAGGGGGCGGCATCCGTCGAGGAGAAAGCGCGAGCCGATGCGCGGCTCACGCATGCACTGCAAAAACTTTTCTCCGAAGCTGAAAGTTATCCGGACCTGAAGAGCAACAACACGTTTGCGCAACTTCAAAACCGCTTGCTCGAAATTGAGGAGAGAATCGCCGAGCGCCGCGAACTTTTTAACGAAGATGTGAGATTGTTTAACGCCCGTCTCCATCGGCCTCCCGGTAAATGGGTTCGCGGCATGGCTCGAGTGCAACCTCGCCCCTTTTTTACCAAGCCTTCCGCCTACGATCTAGAAACAGCCCCAGAGGCCAAGACTCTCGCTGAAGCTGAAAGATCGCGCACGCGGAGCTAGCCGCGATTTCATCTCGTTGGAGCTTTCAATGCGGTGCGCTGGCTTCATCCCGCTCGCGCGAATTCTTCAGCAGCCTGACAAGCCTTCTGAATAAAAAAGGCCCGCTCTTTTCAGAGCGGGCCTGGGGAAAGGAGAAAATTGAGAGACTTAAAACTTATCTCTTTTTCTTAGCTGCTTTTTTCTTTGCGGGCATCAGCGACTTTACCTCCTCTCCAAAATTTCTGTAACTCACGCGCGACGCCACTCCTTGGGGTGACACGCAACGCTGCCACTATATGTAGTATTGTTACAAGTTCTTGTCAAGACTTTTCTGAAGGCAAATTCCTTTGTTTAGAGAAATTTAATCCAGGCGTGTTGGAAATCCGTGACTCATTTGGAAGGCTGATGCTGACCTTGCTATCATACAATCTGGGCGAGTAAGCCGGGCGATCGCTGCTATGCTGGCTGGATTGCACGGGCAATTCGATGAAGCATAGGAGAGGAAAGTCCGAACTCCACAGGGCAGTGTGCTCGCTAATGGCGAGGGCAGGAGATGGATTCCACCAGGTTGGGCGTACGTCTCCTGTACGGAAAGTGCCACAGAAAATATACCGCCTCGTGCCTGTAGCGGCGCTGTCCGCAGCGCCGAAAGACGCCGGTGGGGACACTGGCGCTACAACGCGGGGTAAGGGTGAAAAGGTGCGGGTTGCGTCAGCGGCCATAAAGTAAGAGCGCACCGCGCAGGCAGTGATGCCTGCGGCAGGGCAAACCCCACACGGAGCAAGACCAAATAGGAGAGGAGGAGCGGCCCGCTCCGCAATGCGCCCGCGGTTTTCGGCGCACCGAAAATCAGGGCACAAAATGACTCTCGGGTAGGTTGCTTGAGCCCGGCAGCAATGCCGGGCCTAGAGGAATGATCGCCGCCCGCCTCGGCGGGCTACAGAATTCGGCTTATAGGCTTGCTCGCCCATCCCTCCCATTGTCGTCCCAGAATCCACCGTAAACCGATCCGACAAAAAGCAGAAGCCAGGGGTATAGCAGCATATGGGCGCGGACGTTGTTCGCCAGGGCGCATGCCATGTACCCCTATGGATCTGAAATCAAGCCGAGGAAGTTCTGAAGCTCTCTCGGCAGGGGCGCTTCGAGCGAGATCAGATTCCCGGTGCGAGGGTGCTTAAAGGAAAGAGCCGAGGCGTGGAGGAAAGTGCGCGGAAGCGTGTTCTGCTCCCTGCCGCGAACCCGAATTCGCGCCGGCGCGCCATAAAGGGTATCGCCCACCACGGGATGTTTGATGGAACTTAAGTGAGCTCGAATCTGATGGGTGCGGCCGGTGTGCGGAAAAACCTGGAGCAGCGTAAAGTGCGCAAACCGGCGAAGCGCCTTGTAGCTGCTCTGCGCCTCGCGGGCTCGAAGCCCGCCGGTCTTCATGCGCAGGCGCCGCCTGGGATCGCGGCCAATCGGTGAATCGATCACGCCAACGTCCTCGGTCAATCGGCCATGCACCAGGGCCGTGTACGTCTTCTGGACGGCGCGAGCCTTAAAGTCGGCAGCCAGCTTCCGATGAGCAAAATCGTTCTTGGCGACGATCATCAAGCCGGAAGTCATCTTGTCCAGGCGATGCACAATTCCGGGGCGCTCGTCTCCGCCGGCGGCGGAAAGCTGGCGGATGTGAAAAAGCAGAGCGTTGACCACGGTGCCGGAAGTTATGCCGGCGCCCAGATGCACCACCATTCCCGCAGGTTTATTGATGACCACCAAATCGTCATCTTCATAGACCACATCGATCGGCAGTTCTTCAGCCACCGCGCGCGGCTCCGGCTTTTTCTCAAGAGATACGCAAACGCAATCGCCGGCCCTCACACTCTCGCCGGCCTTTTCCATGACGCGCGAACCGATCTCAACTCGCCTGGAACGGATCAGCCTCTGTAACTGGCTCCGGCTCCAATCCGGCAAGTGCCGAACTAGAAAACTATCCAGCCGCTGGCCGGAGTCCTCAGGCGCAACCACAAATTCCTTCATCTCTGCCATAAAAATATTGCCGTAGCACAGCGCGGCAGGGTCGCAACCAAAACCAAATTCCAAATTTCAGAAAGCAGCGCTCACGAAAACAAGATACGGCTCGCACGACAAAAATCTTTGCGGCGCAGGGAAAATTTCGAGATGAGCCGTGCCGGCTTTGCTTTCCGACCCCGAGGTCTTTTAGCGGCAACCCAAAGCGTCAGGTCCTGTTGAGCGCCGCCATTCCGGCGATCACTCGCCTCCAATCAAGTGGATGACCAGCAAAAGAGCGCCTACTACAATGGCGCTATCCGCAAGGTTGAAGGTGAACCAGTGATAATCGCGGAAGTAAAAATCCAGGAAGTCTGTCACGCGCCCGTAACGGACTCGATCCAGCAGATTGCTGGCGGCGCCGCCCATGATTAGAGCCAGCGCCACCCCGACTTCCCACTGCAAGCGTCGGCTCCTCATTGCCACGGCCACTACCGTTGCAAGGAGAATCAGCGAAACTGCCACCAGCAAGCCTGTCTTCCAGGG
>DATGKJ010000031.1:0-2827 GCA_035294685.1 Terriglobia bacterium
GGTGATTCTGAATGATGCCAAGCTTGCCGAGCGGCTGAAATTCATTCAGAATGCGGCGGGCGCAGTGCTGGGTCCTTTCGATAGCTGGCTCATCCTGCGCGGCGTGAAGACGCTGGCCGTGCGCATGCGTCAGCACAACACTAATGGCATGGCAGTGGCTCAGCACCTTGAGCGTCATCCCAAAGCCAGAAAGGTCCACTATCCAGGCTTGCCCTCCCATCCTCAGCACGACCTCGCCCGGAAACAGATGAGCGGGTTCGGCGGGATGCTCTCCTTTGAAACGGGATCGCTCGAAAATGCACGGGCGGTGCTGAAATCGGTCCGGCTCTGTTCGCTGGCAGAAAGCCTGGGCGGGGTTGAAACCCTGATTTCTCATCCCGCCACCATGACCCACGCAAGCGTCCCGGCGGAAGAGCGAAAGCAACTCGGCATCACAGACGGCCTGGTGCGAATCTCGGTGGGTATCGAAGACGTGGAAGACATCATTGCGGATTTGGATCAGGCGCTTGATCAAATTTCGAATTAAAGCGAGCCGACCGCATGCACGAAAATTCTGTAGAGCGTGATTGCAAGTGTCTTGGGCGGGTCATCAGCAGTTATTAGAAGCTGTTTTAAAGCCTTGCATCACGTGTCTCACGGATTACTGAAAACCCTGGGAACCTTGCCATGCTGAGCGTAGCATCTCGGTATTTGTAGAATCCACTAGATATAGTGACCCTTCGTCGCCTTCGACTGCTCAGGACAACAGTTGGGCGGGTTTTTCACCAAGTGGTTGATTAGGTGAAAGGTTTTGAAACAGTTTCTAAATAACGTCGGAGTTGTTGATACGCCCGGGGTGATTCGAACACCCGACCCCTTGCTTCGTAGGCGTAAACTAAGGGTTTGTGATGGATTGGGACGAAGCGAGATGAGCCGCTATTTATGCGCCTTCCGTGAGGTTTTCCCGCTTTCAGCGATTGTGACTCTTGGTGACGATTTTTGATCGGGGGATACACCAAAAAGGACACCAAATTTTTCTGCACCATTTCTGATGCATTCCCCGGACCTCAGTCTAGAGGCGGTGACCGGTTTCGGTTCAAAGGCCCTCCAGGGAACGCGCTGGCCCCTATAAATTTTTTTACAAAAATTCCACCTTCCCGCCGTCTGGGATTTTCGCGCGGATGCCGTGAAGCGCGTTCGTGAGGGAAGAGACGGCCCATCTATCGTTCTGACCGCCGTTCGTGCTTAAAGCATGTGCCTAAACGCATTGGCGGGCCATGCTTATGATAGCGGACCGATGGAGGTGGGTCATGCGAATTTTGGCAGCTGTACTGTTACTCAGTTTCGTGGCGCATGCAGGAGCGCAAGGCACGTCAGATCTGACTTAACGGGCCAACTCCGCGTGTGCGCAGTTCCCAAAGTCCAAAATGGGAAGGGAGGCCGTGTGAATGGTGATGGACCGCTGGATGACGCTGTATCGACGGCCATGCCGATTTCTCTGGAGAGTTGGAGCGGGGTTCAGGCTGCTGCCGCGATGAACATGATGAAGGCGGAGCAAAATCTACTTCCTCACAGTTGATTCTTTGACGCTGAGCAACGCCGCCACTTCGGGTACTCGTAACTGACGCTCGATAGTCATTTTGAAAAACCTCCTGTGAGTAGAATCTCAAAATATCGGCAAGATGGTTTGCGCTGGGCGGTGATTTTTTATGCCCCTTGAAGCCCCAGAAAATGCGGCCCGGGCGACGCTCTCCAAAAACTCTGAAATATTCTCTTGACAATCCTACTGAGTGGCATATACTACAGAGTGGTATTCATCGAATCGAGGATATTCGCGCGACGCTTGACGGAATTGGCCGGAGAGTCGGCGGGCGACGTGCCGGCGAGGATTGAGGCGGACTTGCTCGAACACCCTACGCGCGGAGCAATGGTGCAAGGGCTTGGAGGCATCCGTAAGGCGCGGGTAGCCAATCCAGGCCGGGGCAAGGGCAAGCGGGGAGGGTTGCGCTATCTCTACCTCTACCTGGAAAACCGGCGTCACATCCACCTGCTTTACCTGTTGGACAAGGGCGAGCAGGAGGATTTGACCGCCGAGGAGCGCAAGGCGCTTCGCGGCATGGTTGAGGAATTAAAAACTTACACGAGGTAAGATCATGGCGAAGAAAGTCAAACTCTACGAGGGTCTGCGGCAGGCGCTTGCTGATGCGCGGGAGTATGAGCGGGGGGCAACGGTTGACTTGCAGGTGACTCAGATGCCGGAGCCGCCCAAACCGCTCAAGCCCGCTGAGATTCGCCGGATTCGGCAAAGCCTTCATGCAAGTCAGGCCGTTTTTGCCCGTTTCCTGTGCGTTAGCCCGAAGGCCGTACAAAGTTGGGAACAGGGCTTGCGCCAGCCGGGGAGCACGGCGCTTCGTCTACTGGCGATTGCGAAGGAAAATCCGAAAGTCTTGTTGTCGGCGTAATGCCAGAAAGGGAGGGATCATGGCGCTCAAACGACGCGGAAGGTTGGAATCTGGTGGTACTCATTCAAGTTCGCGGGTCGGCGGATTCACGAATCGAGCAAATCAAGCTCGAAGACGGTAGCGCGTGAGGCTGAGAAAGCGCGACGGCGCCAGCTTGGAGGAATCCTGGAATCAGATCACTAAGCGGACGTTGCCGCCCACGTTCGAGAAGGCCGCTACGGAATGGCTCAAGGGGCGAGAAGGCCGCTGGCATTGATTGTGTTAAGCGCGTTGAGTTGGGGTTTGGCGATGGTGTTGTGGATGTTCCTGCTCAAGCGTCTGGACGTGAGTCAGGCGTCGGTCTCCATCTATCTTCTGCCCTTTCTGGGCGTTCTCATCTCTGCGGC
>DATGKJ010000032.1:0-4023 GCA_035294685.1 Terriglobia bacterium
GATTGGCAATACATCCCGCGGCGAAGGCCACGCGATACCGGCGCGGCCCGACCGCGGGCACAACCGCTCCCAGGCGTGAAAAGAAAAATGGCTTTTCCATCCGGGGCGAAAGCCGCGCCACTTGTTCGAGGTTCCCCGGAATAATTCTGAGCAAGCCGGAGGCAAGAACAGCTCTTTCCAGGCCGGAATGCTGGTAGAAACGCAGGAGCCTGCCGAGAATCTCAAGCCGCCGTGGATGAGGTAGGAGATCGCGGAAGAAGACTTTGCGCAAAAAAGTCGCCGCGGCCGGCCGGCGATAATATTTCTGAATTTGCCCGCGGGCGGCTTCAATCAGCCGGCCATATTGGACGCCGGAAGGACAGGCTGTCTCGCATCCGCGGCAATCGAGGCAAAGGTCCATGTGGCGCACAAAAGCTTCGCCCAGCGGCAACCGGCCACGCTCCACCTGAATCATCTGATAGATGCGGCCGCGGGGCGAATCCATCTCCTGGCCCAGCACCCGATAGGTTGGACAGCTATTCAGACACAAACCGCAGTGGATGCACTTGGAGTAATCCGCCCAGCGAGGGGCCTCGCCGGGACCATAACCGCCGGCGCCGCTCGATTTTTCCGCTTTCGAGGCTGATGGAATCAAATCGTTTGACGGCGCGGGTAGAGTCGTTTCTTTAACAGCTTGCGACACAAGAGAAGCTCGCTCACGCAGAGTTGCAGCAGCGTCCTTGAAGCCGATAGAACCGTGCGGCCCGTTGCAACCGGGCGCCAGAGTTGATCGAGTTTATAAAAGGACCTGAGTTCAAACAGCTCCGAATCGATTTAGATGAAGCTTAGCGTAGCCGCGCCAGCTTGTTATTGAATCGGCAGCCGGACTCCCACGATATCGATAGCCAGTTCGTAGAGCGACGTATTGGAAGCCAGAATCATCGTGCGATGAGGCGTGAACGCCAACCCGACAATACCCTGCCCGGAGACCAGCGGCTCGGGCTTGGCATCCGGACTCAGACGAATGATCCCTCGCTGCCCCCACAAGGAAGCCGCCACATAGAGATTCCCATTGACGTCAAACGCCAGGCCTTGCGGCCGCCCCAATCCGCGATAGAAAGAGGAAACCTCTCCCGAAGGCAAGATGCGATAAATATGATCGAAGCTGGAAGTGGTCGGGCCAGTAACATAGAGGCATCGATCGAGACCGAAGGCCAGATGGTAAGCGGCTACGCTGGGTTCAAGCGTGGCAAAAACGAAAATTTGCCGGTCACGGTTGATTTTGAAGATCGTTCCGCTACGGTCGCCTACATAAAGGTTCCCTTCCTGATCGAAGGCAAGGCCCGTCGCAATTCCCATGCCTTCAGCGTAAATGGAGCGGCGTCCTTCCGGAGTCACTTGATAGATGGTCCCTTCCATCCGGCTGGAGACGTAAAGAAAGCCCTCGCGGTCAAAGGCGAGCCCGGTTGGATTCATCAGATCAGTCAGGAAGGTCCGCACCGTATGATTCGGTTCGATCTTGTAGACCGATACCGGCGTCTTTTGCCCGCGGCTCCCGCTGAAAGTGGTAAAAATATTTCCGGCTGCATCTACTGCCGGATTGGCAACCGGGTGAAGATTTTCCGCGAAACTGATTCCGATTGAAACCGGCGTGGGAGCGCTCACCGCGGAACCCGTATCGACCACCACATCGCCGCGCATCACACCCTCGGGAACCCGAACGATCAGGCGATTTGGAGAGCTCAACAGCACGCTGGCGGGCCTGTCTCCAAACCTTACCTGTGGCCGGACAAGGCCATTTTCCGTGAAGCCGCTACCCCGAATGCATATCTCTCCACCCGAAATCGCTGCGCGGGGAGCCACTTCCGTAATCGTCGGTCCTGTTTGAAGCGAACCGTGCTTTTCCATGGATGGGTCTGGTTTACCCGCTTTCTTCCACAAACTCATGAAATCGCAAACCCTAACAAAAAGAGTGCCACCGCGCTATAGGCCCCTGCAATCACGTCGTCCGTCATAATGCCCCACCCGCCTGGGAGGCGCTCAGCGCGGCGCGCTGGAAATGGTTTTAGAACATCAAAAAGTCTAAAAAGCCCTAATCCTGCAATCAACCATAACCAGCCCGGCAAGGGGCGCAGAATAAAGGTCAATACTTGTCCCGCGACTTCATCAATCACAACCGCGCCCGGATCGGTTGCTCCGAAGTATTTTTCGGCCCGGCTTGCAGCCCATATGCCCACGCCGTAAAGGACGATCTCGAGAACGATCACCCCGATCGAGAAAGCTCGAGACTCTCCGGCAAGACGTTGCAGAACTGCGACGCAAGCCACCCCAACCAAAGAACCTGCTGTCCCGGGCGCAATCGGAAAACGACCCACCGGCCCTACCGTGGCCACCTGAACCGCAACATCGGGATGCGGCTCAGTCAAGGTTTTCCTCGGCCGGCGCTTCGTTCTCCTTATCCTGCCTCTTCTGGCCCTGATCGGTGAGGGGCGAAGAAATACGGTAACGACCTGAGAGCCAGTTATCGAGATCGATCATGCGGCAGCGCTCACTACAGAACGGACGAAATGGATTCGGCCTGGTCTTGATTTCACGCTTGCAAATGGGGCAGCGTGGCGCCATAACTCCCCGCAGTCGCCGGCTGGATTTCGACCAGCTTCAGGCGCGCCTCTGTTTCCTTGCTCTCCGGCCAGCGGTCCGCAAAATAGCTTGCCTCCAGGCGCGCCACCAGGTCATAATCCGACGCTCCGGTAATGACCGCCCAACGGTATTCGCCGGCTTCCGGTTCCTGTCCCTCAAAATCATTAATCAGGACCTCGCCATCCACTTCCGGAGCCTGAGACTCGAGACGGCCACGCAGCAGGAGATCCGTCTCCCGAGATCGGCCTTCCACCAGAACGGGCAGACGCTTTCCAATTAAGGCTTTGAGCTTGCGCCGCGAAATCCTGCGCTGAAGCGCCAACAGCTTGCGGCGCCGATTGTAAGCAATCCGTGGCGGGACCTGATGAGGCAAACCAAACGAAGCGCTGGTCTCTTCATTCGAGTAGCGAAATACGCCGAGATGATCAAATTTCGCGGCGGAAACAAAATCCATCAACACTTTGAAATCTTCCTCGGTCTCACCCGGAAATCCCACGATGACTGAAGTGCGCAGCGTCACAGCGGGAATTGCCAAACGAATTTTTTCGATCAATTTCAGAAATTGATCGCCATTCGATCCGCGCCGCATCGCCTTCAGGATCGAACCGCTGGCGTGCTGAAGAGGAATATCAAAGTATTTCACCACTTTGGGCGATTTCGCCACCGCCTCGATCAGAGCGTCGGTCACGCGGTTTGGGTAACAGTAAAGGAAGCGGAGCCAGACGAGATCAGGAATCTTTGCCAACTCGCAGAGCAAAGTGGCAAGCCCATCGCGCAGGCCAAGGTCTTCTCCATAGCTGGTGTTATCCTGCCCAACCAGGGTCAATTCGCGCGCCCCATGCGCCACCAGGTTCTCCGCTTCGCGGATCACCGATTCAAATCGGCGCGACCGGAATCGGCCGCGCATCTGGGGAATCACGCAGAACGCGCAGGTGTGATCGCAGCCTTCTGAGATCTTGATGTAGGCGGAATAAGAGGGCGTTGTCAGGACGCGGGGCGTGAATTCATGATAAAGATAAGGCGCGGCAGAGCTTCCATTCTCGCGGCGTGATCCATCAATCCGGCATGCCTCGACCACCCTTTCAATCTCATTCGTCCCCAGCACGGCATCAACTTCAGGCATCTCTGCCAGAATCTGACGTCGATAGCGCTCCACCAGGCAACCCGTCACGACTAGTCTTTTCGCCGTTCCAGCCTTCTTATGTTCCGCCATTTCGAGAATGGTGTCGATCGATTCCTGCTTGGCAGGTCCGATGAAGCTGCACGTATTGATCAGGATGATCTCTGCCTCAGAGGCCGTGGGCGTAAGTTCAAAGCCTGCGCGCGACAACATTCCCAGCATGACTTCGCTATCCACCAAGTTTTTAGGGCAGCCCAAGCTGACCAACCCAACTTTAGGCATAA
>DATGKJ010000033.1:0-5499 GCA_035294685.1 Terriglobia bacterium
GGCTCATCCACCAGATTCAACAGCTCGATGAAATCCTTGCGCTGAGTATCCACATAAAGTAAGCCCGTCAGGACTTCACCCTTTCGTTGGGATTCATCGAGCACCCGCAGCGCTTCAATCTTGCTGGTGGGGTCGTAATCCACGCTGAGTTTCTTCAGCAACAGGTGGGAGCCGTCGTGCAAAGTCACATCGCGCGTGGCGCCGGGCTCGTATTCCACAGAGATATCCTCAAAAAAAGGCACAAAGCTGACATCTTCAAGCGCCGATTCATGATCCTTCACGTAGGCATAGCTTTTGGTCGAGCCTTCATGATCGTTAAAGGTCACGCAAGGCGAGATGACATCCAGCATCGCTGTGCCTCGATGGCCGATAGCGCCTTCGAGCAACGCCAGCAACTGCCGCTTGTCTCCTGAAAACGAGCGGGCAACATAAGTGGCGCCCAACTGGATAGCCAGCGCGCAGGTGTCGATGGGAGGAAGGTCATTGATGACACCGGTCTTGAGCTTGGAGCCGACGTCAGCCGTGGCGGAAAACTGTCCTTTTGTAAGCCCGTAGCAGCCATTATCCTCGATGATATAGATCACTGGCAGATTGCGCCGCATCAGGTGCACAAACTGCCCAATCCCGATGGAGGCCGTATCGCCATCGCCGCTGACGCCGACGGCAATAAGCGTATGGTTGGCCAACATGGCGCCGGTGGCAATGGAAGGCATGCGTCCGTGCAGCGCGTTGAATCCATGCGAAGTGCCCAGAAAATAAGCCGGACTCTTGGACGAACAGCCGATGCCGGAAAGCTTCACGACGCGGCGCGGCTCAATGCCGAGCTCGTAGAAGGCTTCAACCAGGCGCTCGGAAATCGCGTTGTGCCCGCAGCCCGCGCAAAGAGTGGTCTTGTTGCCACGATAGATTGCAGGCTCCAACCCAATGCGATTCACCTTTTTTGGCGGAGCTGCCGGCGTTGTGGTGGACATCTTCTATGCTTTTGCCTCCTGGGAAATGATGGCGTCCGTTACGCTGCGAGCGTCAGCCGGCAAGCCGTTATAGTGCAGAACGGAGCGGAGCCTGGCCGCATCCGAGGCATCCACTTCAATCTTCAGCAGCGAGCACAGTTGCGCATCGCGGTTCTGCTCCACCACGTAAACTCGCCGGTGGCGGTGGATGAACTCCTTAATCTCCTTGCTGAAAGGAAAGGCGCGTACGCGGCAATAATTGGCCTTCACGCCATATTCTCTTTCCAATTGATCCAGCGTTTCCACAATGGCCCAGTGCGTGGAGCCATAAGCGATAATGCCCAGGTCGGTGTGGTCCCTTTCCTCAATGACCGGCACTGGAACCTTGGATCGCGCTGTCTCAAATTTTAAAGTCAGACGATCCATGTTGTGTACATAAACCTCAGGCTTCTCGCTGTAGATGGCCTTCTCATTATGGCCGCTGCCGCGCGCGAAATAGGCCGCCGCCGGATGATCCGTGCCGGGAATCGTGCGGTAAGGAACGCCGTCGCCATCCACGTCGCGGTAACGGGCAAAACCGCCCAGGCGCTTGAGATCATCCGCGCTTAGCACCTTGCCTCGCGCCAGAGGCTTTTCCGGATAAGGGAACGGCTCGGCCATCCAGTGATTCATTCCCAAATCAAGATCGCTCATCACAAAGACAGGCGTTTGCAACTCCTCAGCCAAATCAAATGCCTCCATCGACATGGCGTAACACTCTTCAACGGAGGCTGGGAAAAGCAACGGATGCTTCGTATCGCCATGCGAGAGAAACGCGGTGGAAAGGACATCGCCTTGCATGGTTCGCGTCGGGAGGCCGGTGGAAGGCCCTACCCGCTGAATATCAAAGATCACGACCGGAATTTCCGCGTAATAACCAAGCCCCGAAAACTCCGCCATCAGCGAAATTCCAGGCCCGGAGGTGGAAGTCATCGCTCGCGCGCCAGCCCAGCCAGCGCCCAGCGCCATCCCGACCGCCGCCATTTCATCTTCGGCCTGGACAATTGCGAAAGTCGCCTTGCCGGTTTGCGGATCGATTCGGAACCGCTTCATGTAGCCAATCAGGGTCTCGCAGAGAGAAGAGGAAGGCGTGATCGGATACCAGCTTACCACCGTCACGCCGGCAAACATGCAGCCCAGGGCGGCTGCGGCGTTGCCTTCAATCAGGATCTTGCCCCGCGTCTGATCCATCCGCTCGAGCGAGTAGCGGTCTGCCTTCTCCAGGTGTTGCTCGGCGTACTGGTAGCCTGCTTCAACGGCCTTCCAGTTCAGATCGGCTGCCTTCACCTTCTTTTTGAATTGCTTGCGCAATGCCTTCTCGATCTCCTCCATCTCAATGCCCAGGAGGCTGGCCAGCACGCCGTCGTAAATCATGTTGCGCACCAGCTTCCGGAGCTTCGCATCGGGACAGATAGGCGTCACGATCTGATCGAACGGAACGGGATAGAAAACAAGGTCGTCGCGCTGGCTGCTTAAATTTAGCTTCTCGTCGTAAACGACCGCAGCGCCGGGTTCCAGGCCGCCCAGGTCTTCCGCTGCGGTCTCCGGATTCATTGCCACCAGGAAGTCAATCTCCTTGCGGCGCGCGATGTAACCCTGCTTCGAAACGCGAATGGTAAACCAGGTGGGAAGACCGGCAATGTTTGAGGGGAAAAGATTCTTTCCTGAAACAGGAATGCCCATCTGAAAGATGGCGCGCAGCAGCACCAGATTGGCCGACTGGCTTCCCGAACCGTTCACCGTCGCCACCTGGATGCTTAAATCGTTCACCACCCGGTCCCTCGCCGGGGCTGCTTCCCTCTCCGTCACTGCAAACTGCGTCGATGCCATCTCACTCCTTCAGTAATTCAAGATGCGTTTTGCTCTGTGATGTTCATTCGCAGAGGCAAAACGCTTCAGACTCCTTTGCTCGCTTTAATTCTCTAACGGGTTGCCGATAACATTTTGGACCCTTATCGTTCAGTGCCAAGCAGGAACCACAGTCCTTTTTTCATTATAACAAAAGCGGCTTGCAGGGTCTGAAATTCGCAGTGAAATGGGAATGTTGGAAACTCGGCTGCGCGAAGTCAGGCGCGGATGGAAGGCAGGTTCCTCAACAAGTCTTCACCAAGCTTTAATGTCTTGCTGGGCCTGTTCCTCTGTCATTCTGACGCCGAGCCCTTCAGCTTTGCTCTCCAGAAACTTCACGTAAGTTGTTGATTCTGCGTAGAGGCAAACAAAAGTTCCTGGCACTATGGACCCGCTGACCAGCGGGCGGACACTCAGGATAAACTCCGCGAGGCGGAAGAATCCCGGCATTTGGGCTTGCTTCCATAAATACAGGGATTCTTTGCTCGCTGCGCTCGCTCAGAATGACAGGCAAACAGGCTCAGTATGGCATTAAAGCACTGAGGTAGTTCACGTATTTCAGTCACGCCACACCCGTAGGAGTCCTTGTCGTATTCATAATTTTTCTGCGAAATACGATCTCTGAGATCGAGGGTATCCGCCAGGCTGGCATATCGTTTATGATGGAACGTCTGTCTGGGTTGGACGAAATAATCATCCTCGGATGAACTATGGAAGGGGAGAAAGCGGAAAATTGATTCTCGATGTATGACGTTTGTGTGATTGGATCAGGTCCGGCAGGAGGCGTGCTCGCCAAGGAATTGGCGGAGGCCGGAGCCAAAGTCGCGCTGGTCGAAGCCGGGCGTGTGATGACAGCGCAGGACTTTTATTATCATGCCTGGCCCTACGATTTCCCGACGCGCCAGAAACCAAGACCTTACTATCCTTCTGAAGTCACTCGATCCATCCGATACGAGAACTGCGACCACGTCTTTGTAGACCGCATTCGCGCAGTGGGCGGTCGCAGCATCCATTGGAACGCCGTTTGCCTCCGATTTGCGCCGCAGGACTTCCGCGAGCGAAGCGAAGAGGGAATCGAAGAAGATTGGCCGCTGAGTTACGACGAGCTTGCGCCTTATTACGCTCATGTTGAGAAGATGATTGGCATCTGCGGCGAACGCAACAATCTGGAAATTCTTCCGGACGCCGCCTCATATCTGCCGCCCATTCCTTTCCGCTGCTCGGAGATGATTGTTCAGAAAGCGTGCGCCCGCATGGGCATCCCCATGATTGCGGTTCGCAAGGCCGTCTTGACCGTCCCCTACGATAACCGCCCTCCCTGCCATTACTGCGGCCACTGCATGGAAGGCTGCGACGTGGGAGCCATTTTTACGGTGCCCAATTCGATGATCCCCAAGGCGCAGAAGACCGGCAATTTCACGCTTCTCCCGAACCGGCTTGCGCGCGAAATCAGAGTGGATCGCGAAGGCCGGGCTCGCGCTGTTTCAGTCGTCGATACCCGGACGAAGCAGGAAGAAGAAATCCGCGCCCGAATCTTCGCCGTTTGCTGCGCGACGATTGAATCCGCGCGCCTGCTGCTGAACTCGAAGTCTCCCCAGCACCCAAACGGATTGGCCAATTCGAGCGATCTTGTCGGTCGCTACCTGACGGGACATATCAATTCCATGACCTATGGCTATCTCAAAGACCTGGTGGGCACGCCGCCGGTCAACAACGACGGCGCGACGGATCACGCCTATATCCCGCGCTTCAATCTCGATCGCAAGAGGCGCAACTATGCCGGCGGTTATGGCTACCAGATGGAGTTTGGCGGCTTCATGTATCCCTATCATGCCCGATACCTGAAAGGGTTCGGCGAATCCTTTAAACGGCGGGTCCGATACCTTGAGCCGGGTTTCTATCAAATGGGAGGATACGGGAAAGTCCTGGCGCGGCCCGAAAATCGGGTTACGGTCGATCCCCATCAGGTTGATTCTTATGGGATTCCGATTCCGGTCGTCCACTTTCGCTTCAGCGACAACGACCGCGCCCTGTGGAATGAAATGCGGGAAAAGGCGAAAGAGATTCTGAATGAGGCTCGTTGCGAAGTGATTATCGACGCCAGCCCGGAGCCCACCGGCTTCGCAAGCCACGAAACCGGGACTTGCCGGATGGGCCGCGACCCGCGCGCTTCCGTGCTGAATGCCCATTGCCAGGCGCACGACGTCAGGAATCTTTTCGTCGTGGACGGAAGTTGCTTTACAACTTTTCCGGAGAAAAATCCCACGCTGACGATCATGGCGCTTGCCGCGCGTACGGCGCGATATATGACGGCTGAAGTCCGAAAACGAGCCTTGTAACAGGTTGCTGAGAACAGGAGCCAGCGCGTGAGAATCCGAATCCTGGGCGTGCCGCTTGATCTGGGCCAGGAGCGCCGCGGAGTGGATATGGGACCGTCTGCTCTGCGCGCCGCGGGCCTGAATGCGGCCATCAAGAGCCTGGGGCACGGCGTCGAAGACAGCGGCAACATCTTTGTGAAGAACCCTGAAGAGCAACACTTTGGGGATCGGCGCGCAAAGTATCTCAACGAGATTGCCGAGGCTTGCCGCGACGTGGCCCAACGCGTCTGCCAAACTATCGAGGAGGGCCTCTTCCCGCTCACTTTGGGCGGCGATCATTCCAT
>DATGKJ010000034.1:0-4715 GCA_035294685.1 Terriglobia bacterium
AATGCCGCAAGCGAACTTGGCGATACCCCGAAGATGCCAGGCGGGGTCGTGGCAACGCAGGTTGCGTGAAACCATTTTGAAATTGAGCGCATCCAATCAACCGACGTAGGGTATCCGACGCAATTTAAATTTCCACTGACCTCGATTTTTTTGAATATCCAAGACGCTACAACCCTTGAAATCTCCTTTGTGGGTCGTCATCTCGCCGTGTTGATCGCCTCGAATCTCGATATCTTCCCTCGCTGAGTGACCATGCCGCAAGAGCGTAGTCTTGGGCTGATGAGGCTGACCTTGGAAACGGGTTAACCGGCGGCAATCTAAAACAAGTTTTTGAGAGAAATGTTATGCCAACTAAAAAACAAGAAGAAGTTCAGGAAGAACGGATTCAGGATCTTAAGGAAGGCGAAGTGCTGGATATTGCCAAGCTGAAAGAGATGAACATCACCACGCTGGTGTCGGTCGCCAAAGACCTGGGCGTGGTGGGAGCCAGCACCATGCGCAAGCAGGAACTAATCTTTAAAATCCTGCAAGCGCAGACAGAAAAGAGCGGGCTGATCTTTTCAGAAGGCGTGCTCGAATGCCTACCGGATGGTTTCGGCTTCCTGCGCGCGCCGGACTATAACTATCTGCCCGGTCCCGACGATATTTACGTTTCGCCCTCGCAGATTCGCAAATTTGACCTGCGCACGGGAGACACCATCTCCGGACAAATCCGGCCGCCCAAAGAAGGCGAACGTTATTTCGCCCTCATCAAGGTGGAAGCAATCAATTTCGAGCCACCGGATGAATCCCGCAACAAGATCTTTTTTGACAATCTCACGCCGCTCTATCCGATGGACCGGATCCGGCTGGAAACAACGAAGGATAATATCTCCGCCCGGGTTCTCGACCTGCTGACGCCCATCGGCAAGGGACAGCGCGGCCTGATTGTGGCCCCTCCGCGCACCGGCAAGACGATGCTCCTGCAAACCATCGCGAATTCGATCAGCACCAATCACCCGGAGATTACCCTGATCGTGCTGCTGATCGATGAGCGGCCTGAAGAAGTGACTGATATGCAGCGGACGGTGAAAGGCGAGGTGATCAGCTCAACGTTCGATGAGCCGGCGGCGCGCCATGTCCAGGTGGCGGAGATGGTGATTGAAAAGGCCAAGCGGCTGGTGGAACACAAACGCGATGTGGTCATCCTGCTGGACTCCATCACGCGCCTGGCGCGCGCCTATAACACCGTGGTGCCGCCCTCCGGCAAGGTGCTCTCCGGCGGCGTGGATTCAAACGCTTTGCAGCGGCCCAAGCGCTTCTTCGGCGCGGCGCGCAACGTGGAAGAAGGCGGCAGCCTCACCATCATCGCCACAGCCTTGATTGACACCGGAAGCCGCATGGACGACGTGATCTTCGAAGAATTCAAAGGCACCGGCAATATGGAAATCAACCTCGACCGCAAGCTGGTGGACAAGCGCGTCTTTCCGGCCATCGACATCAATCGCTCTGGAACGCGCAAGGAAGAACTGCTGGTGCCTCGGGATGAGCTCAATCGCATCTGGGTGCTGCGCAAGGTGCTCAACCCGTTATCCCCTGTCGAGACGATGGAATTGATCATCGAGAAGCTCTCGAAGACCCAGAACAATGCTCAATTCCTGGCCTCCATGAGCAACGGCGGACGGTGAAAATCAGAAAGCAGAAAGCAGTAAGCCGAAGGCGGTTCCCGCTTTAGGCAAGTGGAAGCGTAGTAAGCCGCTCTGTGAATCAGCAGAAATCCTTTACGAAACATCCTGAATCAGCGCCTCACCCTAGAAGCTGCCTTGTTTTCTGAGCTCCCCCTCATCAATTCACTATCGAGAATACAAAGATCACGTCTTCCCTGACTGGTGCCGCCGTCTGCGAAGTTTTCGAAGATGGTGCTGTCGGCTTTAATTCACCAGAAACTCGGCAAGTGCCTCTCTGTTGGGTTCCAAACCAAGCCCGGGTTCCTCGGTCAGCGTTACAACCCCCTTTTCCGGCTTCGGCGTATTCTTGTAGATTATTTCCCCTACCTTCCACATCAGGTAATGGAATTCTACTCGCCAACCGTTCGAGACCGCGGCCTGAAAATGCATGTTGTGGTGTGGCCAGCCGCCGCCGTCGGCGACCAGGATGTTAAAGGCCTGCGCCATTCCCGCCACTTTCATCGCTTCCGTATACCCTCCCACGTAGCAGACGTTCGGTTGGAGGATGTCGACCGCCCCGTGTTGAAGGAGTTCGAGATGCCGGAAACGGGAGCCCTCGTTCTGGCCTGCCGAGATCGGCACCGAGCACCTTTCGCGCAACTGGGCTAATAGCCTTGCATCGTTTCCATACAGGGGTTCTTCGAACCAGGTGATGTTGAAGGGCTCAACCCGCTTGGCCAGTTCCAGAGCGCGGTTCATGGAGAACAGGTAATTCGCGTCGATCATCAGGTCGGGCTTTTCGCCGATAGCTTCCCGAACCGCCTTTACACGCGCGGCGTCCTCCAGGGGATTCTCACCGTCGTCGATAGCCACGACCATTTTGAACTTATCCTGTCCCTCGGTCAGGAAGCGGCGCACCATCTCCACAAGCTGATCTCGGTCAAACTCCAGGAGACCAAAGGTAATATAGGCGGGCACAGTCTTCTTTGCCCCACCCAGAAGCCGCCAAACAGGTTCCTGGTAGTGCTTCCCTTTAATGTCCCACAGAGCGATGTCCACGGCACTCACTGCCGAGCTCCAGGCCCCCGTCTGATAGCGCGGATTGAAGGTTAAGAACATCTCCTGCCATCTTGCTTCTGTATCCAAAGCGCTCTTGCCTTTCAGGAAGGGCGCGAGCTGGCGATTGATGAACTCTCGAACGCCGAAACTCTGAAGATTACCCGTCAGGCCATATCCCGTAATGCCTTTGTCAGTTTTGACCTCGACGAACACAAGCTGCGTTGTCAGCGCTCTTTCCAGTAGAGGGACTTTGACCGGCACGTTATGCACGGTAGCTTTAACAGAGCTAATCCTGAGACCTGCTGGCGCCCTTTCGGCGCTCATGCCTGCCTCGGCTGCTTTGGCATTCTGCGCGATCATGGCCGCTCCAACTACTCCGGTTGACTCAAGCAAGTCCCTCCGAGTCAGTCGCTGCTCCCAAAGTCCTCCGCTTTTGTTTTCCATTCTCATCCCCTTTGTTCGTGGCGAAGTCTTGCTTTTCTCAGTGCCTGCCGGAAACGTGGCATGGCCGCTAAAATGAAGGACTGAGCCACCCATCGCAAAGATGATTTAGCAGGTTACTGCTGATCGCTTTCCGTCAAAAGCTCCCTCTCCCTGGCAAGGGCGATAATGCGTTCCACCACTTCCTGAGCCGTCAGATCGGTTGAATCGATCTGGAAGGCGTCCGGGGCTGCCACCAGCGGAGAAATCTTCCTTTCCGCGTCAAGCTGGTCGCGGCGACCAATTTCGTATGCTGTTCGTTCCAGAGTGGCCTCACGCCCTTTTTTCCTTTCATCCTTCAGTCTTCGACGCGCCCGCTCCTCGGGCTGGGCAGTGAGGAAGATCTTCAACGGCGCCTCTGGAAAGACCACCGTGCCGATGTCGCGCCCTTCCATCACTACGCCGGGAAACCGCGCGAAGGTCCTTTGCAGACTGATGAGTTTTTCTCGCACTTCGGGAAGGCGCGAGATGGTGGCTGCTGTAAGGGTGACCTCCGGCGAACGGATCTGCTCCGTCACATCCACTCCGTTCAGCAGAACGCGGAAGCTTGAGTTGCTCGGTTGCAGCCGAATTTCAGCCGTCGCAATCGCGGAAATGATGGAAGGTTTATCTTCAGGCGCGATGCCATCATTCAACACCTTCAGCGCAGCGGCGCGATAGGTGGCGCCACTATCGACGTAGGGAAGCCCCAACCGTTTTGCAAGCATCTGGGCCACGGTGCTCTTGCCTGCTCCCGCCGGACCGTCGATTGCAATAACCAGAGGATTTTTCATCAGATCAGAGTGCAAGTCGTTATCCGTTTCTACCATTCTGAGTTTCAGTCAAGAGTCTAACGCGCAGAAAGCGCGTTGCCTCGCTCAGGATGACGATTTCTCCTGCGGAGTGTCAAGCGCGCAGGAGGTGCAGGAGCTGCAGGCGGTGAGGAAAGGGCGCTACCTTCTCTCTATTGCGCGCAGCCGCACAGGTTAAACCCTCACATAGACCGATCAACGGAAGTGCGACATCAGTCAGCATCAATCAAGGCTGAGCAGCCTGCTTCCGCTTAGCGGCTTCGAAAGCCTGCTGCAAGCGGGTTTGCTGCATGCGCAAAGCTTCCTCGCGCAATCGCTGCGATTCCGCCAATGCCTGGCTGGCAAGCGCGGTCTGGCCCTCCTTTTTGTATTGCAGCGACAACAGGTAATGGAGGTTGCCATCTCGATCCGTGGGAAGGGCGAGACGAAGTTCCTGTGTGGCGGATTTCGCCTGCCCCAGGGCAGCAAAGCATTTTCCAAGGTCTGCATGCGCCGCCAGTAAATCCGGCTCGCCGGCAATGACTTTTTGAAGGTGCGGAATGGCCTGCTGAAACTGGTGGCGGCGCACCTCAATGTCTCCCAACTCAAAATTGGCCTGGAGGTTCGCCGCATCGAGGGCGAGCGTCCGCTTCAGCGCGCTCTCCGCCTGGGGAAACTCGCCGTTCTGCCAATGCACCGTGGCCAAGCCAAGGTAAGGAGCCGGACTTGAGGGTTTGAGCCGGGCAGCCTCCTGATAGTT
>DATGKJ010000035.1:0-3429 GCA_035294685.1 Terriglobia bacterium
TCCTGCTGAAGCTGTAATTCGAGGGCAGTTGCTGTCGAAGACTGATTGTGATGATGGCCAAGTTCGAAATAAATCAGCGCGCCCACAATGGCCAGAACGGCTACGATGACAGCCGCAAGGACAAGTTGGAGCTTGCCCCTGGCCCGCTGGGCGGGCAGCGCGACGGATGCGGCCGGAGGGGCAGGCTGCGCGACTGGGGCGGCGCGCACATGAGTTTCAGCTTTAACGCGGTCAAACAGTTGCTGAATGCGCGGCTCATGCGGAAATTGCTTGTGAACGTCGCTCAACACTCGCGTGGCCTGAACGAAATCCTGCGCCTCCAGAAAATGGCCCGCCACCATCAACTGCTCGTCCAGCCATTGGTCGTTCCCCCCGGCGGAATCGGCTGCGCCGGGCTTTCTGGCTGCGCGCAGCTCGGCTGCCTTTTGCCGTGCCGTCTCATGTAACTGCTGAACCCTCGCATCATCCGGAAACTTCCTGCGAAGCTCTTCCAATCGCGTGAGCGCTTCTTCGGGCTGTCCTTCGGCAAGCAGGTTTTCAGCTTCCCAGATGGCTTCTTTCAGTTCAAAACTTCTCTCCCGGGTGGTGCGGTCTTCACGGATGAGGTCCAGGAGGCTTGCGGCGCGGCCATTCCTGGGGTCAAGCTGGAGCGCCTTTTGCAGTTCGGTTTCGGCCCCGGTCAGGTCTCCCTGCCTGAATGCTCTTTCTCCCGCCGCAATGGCTTCCCGAGCCTGTCTTTGCCGTTCCTGTTCTTTCAGGGCCGCGTCGCGCAGCGACAGAGCGCGCTCATCGCGCGGATCAAGCTTCAGCGCCTCGGAGAGGGCGCGCAACGCCTCGGCATATTCGCCCTGCTTCAAAAGCCTTTCGCCCTCGTTAATAAGGTGAAACAGCTTCGAGGACGCCTCAAGCGCCTTGATCTCCGCTGTAATCTGGCTCATCAGCGATTTCGCTTCGGCGTGAGTGCTGTCAAGCATGAGGGCGCTGCGCACTTTTTCCTGAGCCTTGGAAAGTTCGCCCTTGCTCTTCAAATCCTGCGCCTGGCTGACGAGTTCCGGAACCAGCGCCTGAGAAAGCGAGGCTTCAATCGGCGTCAAATCCAGCAGAAGCTCGTCGAGAGACTGAGGGCGCTCATCGGGATTCTTTCGCAGGCATCTGAAGATTAAAGCTTCAAGAGCGGGCGGGGTATCGGGGCAGAAACGTGCGAGCGGCTCGGGGTCCGTATTCAGCACCTTGGCAATCAGCGAGGCGAAGTTTGCCCCTTCAAAGGCCCGATGATAGGCGAGGAACTCGTACAGGACGACCGCAATCGACCACACATCCGATCGCACATCCACGCGCCCGTCGTTCAGTTGCTCCGGAGACGAATAATGGACCGTCCCCATAAAGACGCCGGTTTTGGTGATGGTCGTGGATTCCAGATGCGCGATGCCGAAGTCCACCACTTTTGCCGTGCCGTCGCTTTTCACCAGGATATTGGCGGGCTTGACGTCGCGGTGGATGACGCCGTGCTTGTGCGCATGGTCGAGCCCCTGGCAGCATTGCGAGATGATCCGAAGCTTCAGCGCGAGCGGGATGGAGTCCTGGCGCGCGATAATTTTCTGAAGACTCTCGCCTTCAACAAACTCCATCGCGATATAGGGCCGACCTTCGGATTCTCCCAGGTCGTAAATGGTGACGATATTTGGATGCTGGAGGTTTCCCGCCGAACGCGCTTCACGATAGAAGCGCCGAAGAAGCTCCGGATCGGAAAGCAATTCGGGCGTGAGGGTCTTCAGGGCTACCAGGCGCCCAATCGCAGGGTCGCGAGCCTTATAGACCACTCCCATCCCGCCCTGGCCGAGATCGCCAATAATTTCGTATTTTCCGAATTTCTGCGCGACTTTCTGGCTCACAAAATAACCCGAACGGCGATTTTGACTGCGGCGCTATCTGGAGATAGTCACTCAACCTCCGGCGAAGATGCCATCAGAGCCTGATTGTAAGAATGCAACAATGGACTGAAGAGATAACGAGGCATGTCGTGGCATGTTCGTCTGCCGAGCGCCCCTGGATTCCCCCTTGCCGGCCTAAGCAGCCAGTTCCCCTTTATCGATATCGGCATTTTTAAGCTTGAGCGTTAATTTCACCCTGAGGTTCGATTTCCGCCAGAATCACCGTAATGTTATCCGGTCCCCCGTTCTCATTCGCTTGCCGGATCAAATTCTCCGCCCTAGACTTAAGGGGAGCATCCAACCCCAGGGTCTGGAGGATCTCCTGATCGGAGACTGCCTTATAGAGACCATCGCTACAGAGGAGAACCACATCGTAAGGTTCCACTCGCGCAAAGGTCATGACAACATTCACCTCAGGCTGTGCGCCCATGGCCTGTATCAGAATGTCGTTGGCATGACCGCCCAGCCGCGACCCCTCATCGCCCCGCATCAAATTGCCCAGGGTTTGATCCTCTGTCATCAAGCTCAAAGCTCCCTGACGGTAGAGGTAAGCCCTGGAATCGCCCACCTGCGCCAGGGTGATGCGCCCGTTTTGAAGGACAGCCGCGGTCATCGTGCTGCCCATGCCTTCATACGCCGGGTCTTTCAACGATTCGTTGTAGACAATTCGGTGAGTGGCCTCAACCGCTTCACGAAGAGGTCTGGCAATGTCCTCGTCTTGCAGGTCTGTTGCCGGCAGGCGTCTGAAAAGTTCTTCACCCAGGTGCTCCACGCAAAGACGGCTTGCAACCTCGCCGGATTGATGCCCGCCCATTCCATCCGCCACAGCAAGCAATAACCCCGCGGCGCCTATCGAAAACATGAGTTCTCCGGAGTCGGGATGGGGAATTTCGCCGTCCAGAGGCAGCACGAGGTAATTATCCTCGTTGTTTTTCCGTTTTCGTCCGATGTCGGTTAACGGAGAAACTCGTATGGAAGTCCCTCCAAGATCCTGGGGATGGGCGCTGAAGAACGGTGATGGAGGATTATCCGAAGCCACAAATGAGCCTTAACGATCGCACCAGCGCTCTGCCCCGTTTTGAGTAGAATTATCGCCAGACTTGAGCCCGGCATGCTGCTCTGAAGGGCGAAATTACAGATGCGCGGTTGTGCAAAACGCAATCATTGACCGTAGTAATCCCCAAGAGAATAACATGAAAATTAAGAATTGAGAGGGGCAAGGGACGTCAGACGGAAGAGATTCCCAGGCCCTTGAAAGGCTCAGCGAGTCGTTACGGTCTTCGCAGTGTGGCGGTCGGAAAATAAAGACCCAGAAGCTGGCGTTGCCACCAGTCGCCCGTAGCTCGGCGCTCGGCAAAATTTGTAAAGCAATAATCGTAAGTGAGAGCCCGCACGTATCGCGGCGGAACATTCGGGAAGGGATTTTCCCCCAGAAGCGCGATCACTTGCGGCGATCCTTCGAGCAACCGAACCATCAGATTTACAAACCAGGGATTGC
>DATGKJ010000036.1:0-7808 GCA_035294685.1 Terriglobia bacterium
TTCGTGTTTGAGTGCATTGACTTCTGGCCTTGTGCTTGAAGAATAAGTCTACCTAGCGATCTTTCTGCGCCCTCTGTGGTGAATCATTTCCCTGCCTTGCCTGGAGAAAGCTGCCTCCTCTGTAAAATCGCCCCAATTTCCGGAAGGCAACGCTAGGTTTGTCTTCCCTGGGTTGAGTCTGGAGCATCACCGCACTCGCTTCTGACCACGGTATTCTGCGACACAAAAGACTCCATCAACGAATCCACAGCGGCTCTGACCTGTTCATAGGTCACGGAAAGAATGCACTCCGGCTGCTCATATCGGTAGCATCGGTCGCCCGGACAGGGGTTGCACTCGTAGAAGTTTTGGACAATGCGGAAGTTGCCAGCGCCCTGCGAGAACCTTTCATCGGAAGAGGGCGATCCTGTCCAGGGTCGCCAAATCCCGGAATTCGACGAGCCGAAAATGACGACCAGCGGGCGGCGAAGCGCCGCCGCGATGTGAGCCGGGCCGCTATCGTTGCCGATGAACAGTTTGCATCCAGCAATGGCGGCCATAAAGAGGTCAAGTTGAGGGCCATCGACGCGCCGGATGTCGCCGCCTGTAGCGCGCTCCACGGTATCTAAAGCGCCTGTTTCGCCTGGGCCGCAGGAGAAGACAGGAATGAGCCCGTGAGACTCGTTGAGATATCGGCTAAGCTGCGCGAACCGTTCTGCCGGCCATTGTTTGGTCTGATAAAGCGCGGTGGGGTGAATAAGAGCGTAGCCTTGATCAGCATTCATCCCTAATCGGCGCATCTCCATTTGCCATGCCGCGCGAGCCGCGTCGCTTACGTAGAGCTCCGTTGGTGGAATGGGCCTACGAGGCAATCCCATCCAGAAAAATGCGGCGGCATGATGCTCGGCGGTGTGAACGACTTCCTGTTTCAGAATTTCGCGCGCGTCAGGGATGAGAAAGTCGTACAATCTGCGGCTTCGGAAATGCGCAAACCCGGCTTTCCAGCGCGCTCCGCTGAATCGGGTGAGGAATGCGCTGGTGGGGCCGCCATGCAGATTCATGCAAAGCGCGAATTTCTTAGCGCGGAGCCGATGAATGGCGTGAAGTCGTGTGGTAGCCCTCCGCAATCCCGCCCCTTCACCGGGACTCAGAATTTCCGCCACGTATGGGTTTCCGCGCAGCAGGTCATGAAATCGGGATTCAATCATCACCGAGATTTGAAGGTCAGACCGCCATTCCTTAAGAAGCCGCAAGGAAGGCGTGAGCAGCACAATGTCGCCAAGGGAGCGGAGGCGGATGAGGAGAATGCGGGAGCCGGAAGGCAAGTCCGGCAGCAGGGAGGCAGGATTCATCGGGATGGTTAACTTTCGGGCGCCTTGGGCGCGCTATTCAGGCTGAATCTGGGCCTCATCCACCAGCATCACGGGAATATCATCCTTGATCGGATAGACGCGGTGGCATTGGCCGCACTTCAACCCCTGGCCATCAGGCGTGAGCTTGACGGCCGCCTTACAGACCGGACAAACAAGAATTTCCAGCAATTCCTGGCTGATCGCCATGATTCAAGACTCCAATCGGTAAACTTTCTCAAAGTTAGCAAAGGTACGGATTGGATTCAAGTGCGCGCGCATTTTGCCATTCTCCAACCAGTTGCTGAAAAGCCTCGAAAACCTGTCATTCTGAGCGAGCGGAGCGAGCGAAGAACCCCTGCATTTCCGCTCACAATAAAACTCCGCGAGGAACCTGAACGGCAGTGGTGAGTGAAAAGTGATGAGTGACGAGCAAAAGCAAAGAGAACCTCGTATCAATCCTTTGCTCGTCACTTGTCACTAATCCCTGTTTTTGACTCCTCGGAATGACAGGCTTCAGGGTTTCTCAGCCACTGTTCATGAATTCCATTCGGCGCTTCCTTTGCGCCTTGGCATCTTGGCAAGAGGCCGCTGTTCTTTCTCTGCCCCGGCGGGCAATCGGTTGACCTCTTGCGGCCGGGCTTGACTGTATTAGGCTATTATTGTAGCCTAACTAATGAGATGCTTCCCTGCCGCCCTCCCCTCTCTCAAGGATCCCTCGAAGATCGTCAACGAAGAAAGACCGTGAGAGGCCAAAGTGGAATCGGAAACCAAAGAATATACAGCAGGTCACATGGCCCCACACCCAGCCCCATCATTCCCTCTGGGTCGGGGTGGATGGGGTATTCCTGGCACGGTCAAAGCCATGCCCTGTCAACCTTCGCAACTCTAATCCTCGTGGCTGCTTGTGAAAAAGAGAATGTTTAGGTTTGGTAAAGATAAAGAAGAGTCTACCTCATTGAAAATAGGTATATTATTGGCTTATTGTTGTCTCACCTTTGACCAACAATTTCCAAAGTTTCTTGTATCTATAAGATTCTAAATGACTTATTAATTGAATTCGTTCGTTTCACATTAACAGACAGAAAATAATGGACTTAGTCGAAAAATGGGGAAATTGTTCGCCATTCGATGACACAGAATTGCTATGTAGGGGCGGACGGCGTCCGCCCTAGGGAGCATGCCGTCCGCCCCTACGCTGCCCCATCCTCCTGACACGTGCCATGATTCCTGAGGCGTACCAGCGCTATAGTGATGCTTTGATGCGATCTGCAACCTGTTCAAAGCGAGAGCCGCTCTCGAAATCCTATCCCTTCCTGCGGGCTTGGCTGGTTTGCGTCGCATTCTCCTATCCCATACTTTGGCTCGGCAATTTCCTGACGCACGCCGCCCCGGCCTTGGTACAAGTCGTCTTCTTCGGTTATCATCTGGGCGTCTTCAGAGTCCGGCCTTTTGGAGCATATGCATGGAGCGCGCCGCCCCATGACTTTGATCCCCTTCATCCTCATCCCATGGCGCATCTCAACCTGGCGCCGGGATCGCTGGTCTGGATTGTGCTTGCCTGCGCAGCTTTGGCCGCCATTCTGGGCCGAAAGCCGCATCTGCTGGCAGGGCTTTTTCTTGCCGCGCTGGGCAACTTTGCGCTTGCCCAGCAGCTTGCTCTGATCTTTTACTCACATCACGCAACACTCGCAACAGTGATCGCCGCACTTTTCTTCTTTGCCGCGCTCTGCTGGGGTCTCCGCGCGATGCTCCCGGCAGGTGTCGAGAATTATTGGAGCCGGATCGGGTTCCTGCTCGCCGCCTTTGTTCTTCCGCTAAGTCTGCTGCTTCTTGTTCTAACCCGAAGCCCTGTGCAGCGAAACATTCTCCTGCTTGCGATGCCAGCCATCGGCGCAGCGCTTTTATCAGGCTTTTCTGGCAGACTCCGGTTTCAGAATAGTAGCGCTGCGCCGGGATGGAAGCTTGTCGCGGGGGGCGCGGTTATCTCGGCTCTGCTCCTTTGCGGAATATGTGGAGCGAATTATACTCTCGAGCAAAAACGGCTGAGCGCAACGCATGCGATCCTCGCGTCCCTGCCCTCAGTGCCCGCCCAGACGCCCTATCCCAAAGTCTTCTTCCAGAAGGGAGTGAATTTCACCGCTGAATTTCCCGCCACTTACGACTCTGCCCAGGCGCGACGCATGCTGGAATTGCTTCCTTCTTATGGCGTCGATTCGGTGGCTCTCGTTCCTTATGGCTGGTCTACCAGCCGTCCTCCGCGCGTGCGCATCAGCTCTGGCGCCGGGAGTTGGGAGAACGATCTCGGAATTGAAGAGTTGGCGCGAGTGGCTCATGCGCGCGGGATGAGAGTGTTTTTGAAGCCCGCCGTCTGGCTGGCCTACAACATTCAATTCAGCAACGTTCAGGACCGGCGCGACTGGTTCCAGCAATACAGCCTGTTCGTTGAACACTATGCCCAGCTTGCCGCGCGAATCCACGCCGATCTTTTCAGCGTGGGCGGAGAATTCGAGCATCTTTCTCAAGACGATGCCGAATGGCGCAAGGTGATTGCCCAGGCGCGCCAGCGGTATCCCGGACCCATAGTTTATGCAGCTAACTTTGGGAGCGAGTTTGAACACATCCAATTCTGGGACGCGCTCGATTATATCGGCCTTCAGGAATACTATCCGCTCCCTGATAATCTTTCGACGCAATCCATGCTGGCCAGGATCAAGGCTGTGGAGGAGCGATTCCATCGTCCCGTCATTTTCACCGAGGTGGGCTTCCCAAGCCAGGCGGGTGCCAACGGCCGGCCCTGGGATGACGGAAGTCATGCTTCGGTTTCGGTCGAATTACAGAGAGAATGCTACGAGGCGATTTTTCGCGCCTTCTTCGAGCAACCCTGGTTTGAAGGAATGTACTGGTGGAAGATTGGGAGCAACGGTTATGGCGGCCCGCAAGATTCCTCCCACACACCCTGGGGCAAGCCGGCAATGGAAGTGATTAAGCAGTGGTATTTGCGGGGAGGAAGGTAAGAGGGCGGCGATGTCCTTAAGGTTTTGCCATTTCAGGGTAGACCCGCTGCATCCGCAGGGCGGCATCAGCCAGAAGTTGCCGATCCCACGATTCCCGTCGCGGCGCGCGCGGGTGCGGCTCGTCGCTTTCGAGCCCACCGGTCAGCTTCAAAAAGATCGCCGCGGAATGTTTATAGGCCGGCACAGGATCGCGAAACGCCGCCCAGCCGAGATACTGGATCATGTCGCGCAATTCGAAATACTCTGCCTTCCCCTCTTCCCAGGCGCGGTCGCGCGCGGCAAAAAGCTCAGGAGCCAGCGTGGAAAGACCCAGAAGATAATCGCTTCCATATTCCACCATGTCTGCCGCAAGATCGTTTCCGGAGTAAATCAAGAAGTCGGGCCTTATGCGATCCCGCAATTCAATCCGTTGGAGTTCGGTCTGGCGGTTGAGCGACGAGTGTTTCAATCCCACACACGGCGTCGTCTCCATCAAGGCTTCAAGCACCGGTTGCGAAAACATCCGCCCGTTTGGATTGAACATAACGCCCAGTTCGAAAGCCAGAAAGCGATCGGTGGCTCGGACAATCTCGGAAAAGAACTTGCGCAGCCTTTCGTCATCCAATTGGGCAGTATGTTCCGAGGGGAAGATAATGGGCACGCCGCCCGTTTTGCGAATGGCTTCGCACTCACGCGCATAGGCAATCGTCGTTTTTTCCTGCGGCAGGGCGCCGGCGATAAATCCATCGCGGCGGGCGGTGATTTCCGCTGTCCAATCGAGCACCTGCTTTTTCTCACCGTGCGTCAGAAGGTCTCCGTATCCCGTATCCATATTCACCGCCGGGCGAAGCCCCGCTCTGAGCGTCCGTTGAAGATGACGGCGGAATCCCGCTTCGTCCATGTGGCCATTCGCCTTGTACGGAAGCAGCAAGGCGCTGATTCCCTGAATCTTGCGGCGAGGCCGCCGCATGCGCTGAATCTGGTCGATATCAAGGTTCATGATGGTGAATTCTTCTTCAGGATGGAATTAAGTTTGCTGGCGTGCGGTCGGACGGGATCATGTGACGCAGCTTGATTGCTCTCACTTTCTCCGCTTCTGGCCGCGTCTTATAAAAAGGGTCAAGCGGATAGCAGCCCGAGATCAAGCCATTGCGCGGCCCATTCGTACAATCGCTGAAGGTGCGGCAGATGCGTTTGGGATCGAGCCATCCTTTTTCGAGCACATCAGTGGGGAAGTCAGGATAAGAAAGCATCATGCGACCCAGGCCAACAAAATCTGTCCAGCCTTCACGCACAAGAGCCTGCCCCAGGTGGGGCAGGAAGTTCTGAAAGTAAGACCATCCCGAGGAGACAAAAAACATTTTGGGGGCTGTCGCTTTCAATTCCCGTGTAATGCTCTGTAATCGCGCCGCTCCTTCGAGTGGATCTTCCGGCGGCAAATAACCATCGCAGGGCGGAAAAAGTGCGGGGCGCGTCAGGTGCGGAGCATAGTAGGGACTGCTGGCCGTGATATTCACAAGCCGAATGTCGAGCGAAGAAAGCAAGCGGAGCAACGCCTTGGTTTCCATCAGGTCAGGAAGGGTTGGGTTCAACGGATTTACGCCGAAACCCCAGCGATAAGGGAGGTGCGCTGAAACATCAACGGGGCGACCCTGCCCGTTTTCCGGATCTTTCATGAGCGGGACGGTATCGTACGCGCTCAGCCGCACACCGATTTCAAGGCCCGGAGCCGCATCCCGCGCGGCTGCGACGAGTTCCCGCAATAGCCGCGTACGATTCTCGAAATCCCCGCCGTACGGGCCCGGCCGGTCGAATGCGCTCAGGAATTCGTGACCGAGATAACCATGGCAATGTTTGAGATCGACAAAATCAAAGCCCGCTGCTTGCGCCAGCCGGGCGGCTTCGCCAAAAGCGCGCACAATGCAGGTGAGTTCCTGATCTGAAACAGGTGGCTGATGGGGAGAAACGCCAAATTTCGTGTCCAGGATGGGATGGTGATACGCAATGACTGGCTCGGAGCGATTTTTTTCATGAGGGCGGCAGAAGCGACCAGAATGCGTAAGCTGAAGGCCGATCAGTAAATCATTTTCCTGTCCGAACCGTTCCCGATGAGCTTTGACGAAATCCTTACGAAGCGCCTCAAAACTGGCCGCCGTGCGATCATTAAGCCAGAGTTGATTGGGGTTAGCGCGGGCTTCCGGCAGGACGGCCACGGCTTCTCCCCCCCAGATCAACTTCGCGCCGCTCGTCGCAAAGCGCAGCCAACGGCGGCGGGTGAGAACCGAAGGACAGCCGTCCGCTTCGCCATCCCAGCCTTCCATGGGCTGAACGGCGAAGTGGTTGCCAACTCGGCGGCTGCCGCCCTGCCAGAGGATTTCGACAGGCTGTGACAAGGGCGAAGAAGGTGAGGTCAGGATTTGCTCGTCGATGGGCAAATGCCAGCCCAGGCGATTTAAATGCTCAGCCATTGCGCGAGCGCTGTGAAAACTCGCCACACGTGGATAAGACGTTGCCATCAAGGTGTGAGCCTATCATCCGCTCCGGTTGCTTGTAAATACTCGATGGCTTCGGGCGAACGCCTATCGCCAGCGTCGTCATAGGAATTCGAGTTCATTCGCCTGGCGGGCGATGGTGGAGGCTGTCAGAGCGGATTGCGCGGCCAAGGAGCGAGAAGTAGACTAGCAGCATTATGCGAGCGATGTTACTGACCAAAGCGAAGCCAGCGGAAGAGAGCCCCTTGCATGAGGCGGACTTGCCGGTTCCGGCGCCTGGACCGGGTGAAATGCGGGTGCGCATGCGCGTCTGCGGCGTGTGCCACACCGATTTGCACACGGTCGAGGGCGACCTGCCCCTGCCCAGACTTCCACTCGTTCCGGGGCACCAGATTGTGGGCGTTGTGGAGGCCTTAGGACCGGCGGTTCGCGAATTCAAAGAAGGCGATCGCGTAGGAATTCCGTGGCTCTATTCAACTTGCGGGCATTGCGTGTACTGCACAAAGCGCCTCGAAAACCTCTGCGAAAGCGCTCGCTTCACGGGTTATCACGTGGATGGTGGCTATGCGGAGGCGGTGGTAGTTCCTGCTGCGTTTGCTTATGAGATTCCGAAGACTTTCTCCGACGTTGAGGCCGCGCCGCTGCTTTGCGCGGGCATCATCGGCTATCGTTCGCTCCGCTTGAGCAATGCGCAGCCCGGCGAACGGCTGGGGCTTTACGGGTTTGGAGCCTCCGCGCACATCGTCATTCAGCTTGCCCGGCACATGAACTGTGAGGTCTATGTGTTTACCCGCAGCTCCGCCCACCGCGAACTGGCCATGGCTCTTGGGGCGGCATGGGCGGGCGCAGCCCAGGATGCGCCTCCGGCTCTGCTTGATAGCGCCATCATTTTCGCTCCTGCTGGGGCGCTGGTTTCGGAAGCTTTGCGCGTGCTGCGAAAGGGCGGAACAGTCGCGCTCGCCGGCATCACCATGAGTCCCATCCCCGAGATG
>DATGKJ010000037.1:0-3014 GCA_035294685.1 Terriglobia bacterium
TGCATGCGATCACCGAAGCTTATCGCAATATTCTGCCTTCGGGCATGTTTCCTGTGGCTCTCATTTTCCTGGAAATACCAGCGCACGACGTGGACGTCAACGTGCATCCATCGAAGGTTGAGGTTCGCTTCCGTCATTCCAACTTCGTCCACGAATTTACGCGCGACGCAATTCGAGGCGCGCTGGTGGCTTCCCGGCCCATGGCAGCCTTCCCGATGCGAAGGCAGGCCACGCGCGAGCGCTTCCAGCCAGCCGACGCCACTGAGATCGAGGCGATGGAAAGGATCGAGCAAGAGCCTCCACCCGGCCACGGCTTCGGCGTCCGACCACGGAGCCCCTCTCCGGCTGATCGCAGTTCGCTCTCTCAAAAAGCGCAGTCTGAAGCGGGCTTTGCGCTCTCCGCGCCACAGCCGCTGCCTCAATCAGGAATGTTGCCGCTTGAGACCCCTCTTCCCGCCACTCCGTCGGTAAGCGCCGATTCGACAGCTTTCAGGCAGCCTGTGCCATTCGGCGAAGCCGCAGTAGCGCCCGCTCTAGGCAGAGAGCTTTCAGGTGGAAGCTGCGGCCCGGGCGTCGAACTTCCGGCTGAGGAACCTCGTTCCGGCATTGAGGAATTGCCTCCGTCAGGGAGCGCCGGCGAGTTCCCCCGGAATCTGCGCCCTCTCGGCCAGGTTCATGAAAGTTTTATTGTCGCCGCCAATGACGAAGGGCTCTGGATTATTGATCAGCACGTGGCCCACGAGCGCGTGCTCTTTGAACATCATCTGAGCATGCGCCTTGAGAAGCGGGTGGAAGGGCAACGGCTTCTGCTGCCGATTATCGTAGAGTTGAAGCCGGAGCAGCAGGCTGTCTTTCAGGAAATCGCGCAGGAACTGGGAGCTAATGGCTTTGAAGTGGAGCCGTTCGGCCAACGGACGATTGCCATCAAGGCGGCGCCAGCGGAAATCCGCCCGGAAGATTCGCAAAAGCTGCTTCTCGAGATTCTGGATCACGTCAGGTCGGAAGTGCGCAGCCTGACGCTGGACGACTTGCGCCGCAAAATCGCGGCCTCGGTCGCCTGCCACGCGGCTATCAAAGTGAATATGCCCCTTGATTCAAGGAAAATGGAGTGGCTGCTGCGAGAGCTTGGAAAAACCGAATGCCCCATGAGTTGCCCTCACGGACGCCCCATCCTGTTGCGGTATTCGCTGAGAGACATTCAGCGAGCCTTCAAGAGAATCTAAAACAAGGCCCTGAAAACTCGTCCCTCCGTCATTCCGTGGAGTCCACATGGACCTACGCGGGTGGCGCAGGGCCTGGGCGCGTGGCAGCGAACTTGCCAACGCCCCGACGCTGAAAAGCTTCCACGACCCGCTGTAATCTTTGACAAATTGTTCGCGGGTTGATAGAGTCCCTTTAGCGTAAAAGAGGCTTTCTCATCTCTGCGCATCTTCCGTTCAGCCTGCGGATGCTGCCCCTCTTCTATGCCAGCGAGGCTTACGATGCAAGGTACTATCAAAAGATTGATTCGTGACCGGGGCTTCGGTTTTATTCGCGCCGATGACGGTCAGGAAGTGTTTTTCCACCGCAGCTCACTGCGCGGCGTCAACTTTGACGGACTGCGAGAAGGCGAGAAGGTGGAATTTGAATTGGAGAAGGGCAACAAGGGTTTGCGCGCAAATAACGTGCGCGCCGCCGCAAGCTAGCGTCCTGTCTCACGCAAAGTTTTGATACTCGCCCGAAGCTTCAACACTCTTCACCTCCGCCCCATTCTCCTGTGGGAGCGTGGGGTGGATTTTATCGGGCTTGCGGCTCTCACTTCTCTGGGGAGAAGGCGCTGGGGGTGAGAGGCGCATCCTGTCTGGCCTTTTTCTTCCATGCGCTGGGTGACTGGTGAAGCGGACGCCGTACGCGTCCGCGAACTCTCGCAAGAACTGGATGTCCCTCCGTTACTCGCCCGCCTGCTGGTCCTGCGCGGGCTTGAAAATCCCGAACAGGCAAGCTGCTTTCTGTCGCCGCAGTTGAACCACCTCCATGATCCCTTTCTGATGCAGGATATGCCCGCCGCCGTCAATCGCCTGCAATGCGCTATTGCGTTCAAGGAAAAAATTCTGATCTATGGCGACTATGACGTTGACGGCGCCATGGCCGCTGTGGTTCTGATGACGGCGCTCAGGTCGCTGGGCGCTCAGACTGACGTTCACATTCCGCATCGGCTCAAGGAAGGGTATGGAATGCGCGCGCAGGTGATCGAGCGCGCGGCGCGCGAAGGCTGCCGCGTGGTGATCAGCGTGGATACGGGCATCCGCGAACATGAGGTTCTGTCTCTCGCCCGCGCGCTTGGGATGGATTGCATTGTCACGGATCATCACCTGCCGGCGGCGTCTTTGCCAGAAGCCTGCGCGATCCTGAATCCCCGCCGCGCGGACTGCCACTACCCTGAAAAGAATCTTTCCGGCGTGGGAGTAGCCTTCAAACTTGTCCAGGCATTGATGGGACACAAACTGTCGGAGCGCGCCCTGCGCTCCTACCTCAAGATTGTGGCCTTAGGCTCCATCGCGGACGTGGTTCCCTTGACGGGTGAAAACCGGGTGATCGTTTACTACGGCCTCGAAGGGCTGAGCGAGGCGCGGCAAGGAAGCATCCCGGCGAGCGCCGGGCGGGCTGGTCTTTCTGCGCTGCTCTCTGTGGCGGGGTTGGACGGCAAAAGCGTTTCGGCAGGCGATGTGGCGTTCCGCATCGCGCCCCGGCTCAATGCAGCAGGTCGCATGCAAAGTGCGCGGGATGTGATTGATCTTTTCACCGATTCCGGTAAAGCGCGGGAGATCGCCGAGCGGCTCGAATCCCTCAACCGTCATCGCCAGCAGACGGAAGAAGCCGTTCTGGATGAAATCAAAAGACGGATTGAGCAGGAACCCGCGAGAACGAAACGTTGCTCCCTGGTCTTTGCCGGAGAAGGCTGGCACCGGGGCGTCATCGGAATTGTGGCCCAGCGACTGGTGGACCTTTACTTCCGGCCGGCGCTCGTCATCGCC
>DATGKJ010000038.1:0-15648 GCA_035294685.1 Terriglobia bacterium
GAAAGCATCCCCCACCGGTTGCTGTTGCCATCAATCCGAAGCCCTCCAAGGTCGTCGCGGGTGTGTTGGTCGTTCGCTGAAGTGACAAAGTAAGGGCCTTCGTTGGGTAAGGGAATATACTTAAGGAGGGATCTCGAAGGGGCTGTGAAGGCCGATGAAGGAACGACCCCGTTCGGAAAAACACACTGCGATGCCGAAACACATCCCGGCGTGTAGTATGGCTCCGACGCGCTTACCGGATAACCCAGTTCCTGCGAGAGCAGCCCGGCGAAATACGGGCCGCTTACTGAGCCCGTGAACAACGTTGAAGCCACCGCAGAAAAGTCCCCGTTCCGTTCCGCCATTGTGGGAACCAGCACCAGTCCGCTGGGGATTCCTTGCGACTGGCGGGTACCCTGGTAGTCCGCAAAGAAGAACACCTTATTGTGCTTGATGGGGCCGCCGAGGGTTCCTCCAAACTGGTTTCGCCTCAGGATGCCACGGGCTGAACCCGGAATCTCCTGATTTGTTACGGGATTTACTTGGTTGTATTCGTAAAAGTTGCGCGAGTCCATCCCGCTATTGCGCAGAAACTCAAATCCATCTCCGTGCCATTCGTTGGCACCCGATTTCGTCACGACGCTTACCATCCCGCCGCTGTAATTGCCATATTCCGCGTCGAAATCCGCCGTGAGAACGCGGAACTCGTCGATGGAATCAAGATTGGGAATGACCGTTGCCCCATTATTGAGGGCATTGTCGACGACGGCGCCGTTCACCAGAAACCCGTTTGCCGTCTCTCGCTGCCCACTGATGGAAACATTGCCCTGTTCCGTACTATCAAAGGTATTGGATTTGCCAGGGGCGGAGTCCACCGGGACTACTCCCGGCTGAAGCCCCAGCAAGTCCGTATACTGCCGACCATTCAGCGGCAGCGCTTCCATGCTTCTGCTCTTGATGACATCGCCCAACTGCGTGTTCGCTGTTTCAACATGCATGATGCTTGTCGTCACCTGAATTTCCTGCGTCACTTGCCCCACTTGCAAGGTTACGTCGTAGCGCAATTGATCGTTAGTGTTCAGCGTGATGTCACTGCGCTGATAAGTCTCAAAGCCCTGCTTCGTAACGACCAGCTTGTATGTGCCCACCGGCAGCGCCAGAAACGAATAGACACCCAGATCGTTGCTTATGACCACCTGGCTGACCCCGGTGTTCACGTTCGTAATCGTCACCTTGGCTGCCGGAACGATGCCGCCGCTGGCATCTCGGACTGTGCCGGAGATGCTGCCGCCCACACTCCCCCAGCAAAGCGCTGTTCCCAGCACTGCCGCGAGTAAAAGCTCTGGGATTTTGAAATGAATCTTGAGCATTTTTGCCCTCCATTCACTAATGTATTAAACTTTTATAGTCGATGATCGATCAAATGTCAATTGATGATTTTCGATAATTAAAACTATGAAGATTATCTTCTTGAGCTTTGCTTATTTTAGTTGTGGGTACGAAATCATATTTTGATAAATTTGTAAGATCATCGTTGATGTATAATTGTTTAACAAAGCAATTCTCGAAAGCACATGGGGAGCCACGCATTAAGGCTATGCAAGCTGTCTTCGAAAAATTGCCGAACAGCACTCTCCGCGGACGAATTGCGGAGAAGATGCAGCAAGCGATCCTTACCGGCGCCCTGCGTGAGGGCGAGAAACTGGTTGAGCGTAAGCTGGCGGCTCAGTTTGAGACCAGCCTGACAGCCGTTCGGGAAGCGCTTATCCAACTGGAGGCGGAAGGGTTTATCACCAAAAAGCCAAATGCTGCAACATACGTCACTAAACTATCGATTGATGGCGCGGAAAAGATATTTGCAGTTAGGAGGGTCCTTGAGGCATATACGATTGAGGAAGCCGCACGCCTGGTGACTCCAGAGCAGGCTCAAGAACTGGAGGATTGTTATTTAGATTTACTGGATACCGCCCGCTCGCAGGACGCGCAGGTTTTCATTCTGAAAGATCTCGGCTTACATGAAAAAATCTGGGAAATTACTAACAATGAATACCTGCAAGTCGCGTTGCGGAGAATCATTCACCCGATTTTCGCATTTTCCGCGATTCGGATTCTTTCTGGCCGCCCCTTCGACCTGCTGGAAGACGCGCAATCTCATCTCCCCATCGTGGAAGCCATCAAGTCCAGAAACGCAGAAGCTGCTCGCAAGGCCTTTCTTACTGCGCTGGATGACTGGTTTTTCAAGACAAAAGCCTACGTTTTCAGGCAAGCCGAGAAGAAGAGATGACTGTCGTTGCCATCTCGCGTCCGCAGGCTGTTCCTTTCCACTAAAACGGCGGGTTCCAGATCGAAGTTAATTCCAGTTTGAACCCTGGCAGCATAGGACCGGCGCTGATCGTTGCGGGTGAATCGAGCTGCTCGACCCCATCTGAAGTATAGACTTCCACTCGAGTCGACGCTGGCAGGAGCAGCCATCCGAGGCGCAAACCGCACCCCACGTACTCCGCCATCTTCTCGCGCAGGCTCGAAACATCGTCTGAAGGGGAAGCGACTTCGATGACAAAGTCAGGGCAGAGAGGAATGAACTGCCCCTTCTCCCGGTGGCTCAGCTTCTCAAGTCGCTCCAGCCACACCCAGGCGGCATCCGGAGATCTCATGGCGCCGTCCGGAAGGCGAAACCCTGCGCCGGAGTCGAAAGCTACCCCGCTTCTATCCTTGATCGCCCAAACCTCCAACTGGCTGAACACCCTTCCGCTCTGAAAACTGGCGTACCCTCCAGCAGGTGACATCACAATGATTTCTCCATTGGGTGAGCGTTCGATCCGAAGGTCACGGTTGGCTTGGCAGAAATGAAAGAACTCGTCTTCGCTCCAGTTGAGTATGCCCGCCGGGAAGCGGACTGCATTTTGGCATTCCGGGATGAGAATCGTCAGTTGCATCGGCTTACTCCTGCGCTCAATTTGCGTTGAGAAAACCTCCCCTCATCCTACAGGGGATTACAAATTATAGTGACGACTTCTTCTGTAGCGCCGGTGTCCCCACCGGCGTCTTTCGGCGCTGAGAGCCTGCCCTGAACGAAGTGAAGGGACAGCGCCGCTACAGCAAATCGTGTCACTATAATTTGTAATCCTCAATAGCATTATCGATTGACTGCCGCGAATCGCCACCGAGCGCATTTTTTGACTTCGCCAAATTCCGTGTGCTAGCCTGATTCAGAACTGCTTCCCTCCTATCCGGAGCCTCAGAATGGCTTTTAACAAAGCGAAAGCGCTTGAAGAGGCCACAAGGCTGGTCAGCCAGCGAAAACTCTCGCAGGCCATCCGGCAATATCTGGTTATCGCCGACCAGGACCCGGAAGACCTTTCGCTTCTCAACACCATTGGCGACCTCTGCGTGCGGGATGGAAATATTCCCGAGGCGCTTCGGCAATTCTATAAGCTGGCGGAAGCTTACACCCGCGAGGGTTTCGTCTTGAAGTCCATTGCCATTTACAAAAAGATTGCCAAGCTGGATGCGCACTCCATCGACCCCCTCCTGAAACTTGCCGAACTCTATACGAGCCAGGGGCTAAACCATGAAGCTCGGGAGCAATATGCTCAGGCCCTGGCCTTCTGCCAGAAGAATTCCCTCGCCCATACCGCTTTGCAGATTCTGAACAAGCTTATCGCGCAGGAGCCGGAGAACGCAGCATATCGAATGCGGCTGGCGGAATACTATGAGACGTCGGGCAAGAAGCAGGACGCTTTCCGGCACTACCTGGAGGCCGCCCTCCTGGCGCACCGCCACAAGAATTACGTCATTACGGAGGCGGCTCTCAAGAAGGCCGCTGAAGCCGACCCTCGCAGTCCTCAGGTGTTGTTCCTTCAAGCGCAGTTAGCCGCCGAGCGCGAGCATTGGGATGAGGCGGAAAACCTTCTGACTAACACCCCGGAATTGCAAGCCCATCGCGAAGCGCAATGGCTGCTCCTCGATGTTTATCTCCATCGCCAGAGGATGGACGAGGCTGCGGCCCTGGCGGCCAGGCGTTATCGGGAGACGCCGGATGATTTTGAGGCGCTCGACCGCTTCGCCAAACACTGCCTGAACGAAGGCAATCCAGACGCGGCTCTCGCGCCGCTGGGCGAATTGATCGATCTGATCCTGGAGCGCGGGCATCAAGACCGTCTCATGGAGCTGCTGAGCCGAATTCTTGCTGCGCATCCCCGCCATATCCCCAGCCTGGACCTGATTGACGCTCTTTGCGAGCGGGCCGGAAGCGCCGAGCATTCAACGGAAATTCTAGAATCGCTGGCCGCGATTTTCAGCGAGTCGGGACAATGGTCTAGGGCAGAAAGGATTGGCCGCGAGCTTCTCGCTCGCGACGCCAGCAACCCCGTTTGGCAAACATGGGTTCAGCAAGCGCTGGATCAACAGGGAAAAGCATCGATTCCGGAAACTCCGGCGGAAGAACCGGAACCAAGCTTACCCTCTGCGGAGCCGTTTACACCCGAAAAGGAGCAGGCGGAAAGCGCGCCGGCGCTTGAAGAGCCACCCCCGCCAGAGCCGCCTTCGGTTTCGGCGACAGCCGCGCCCCCAGCCTCAGTTGAGATCGATTTTTCGGCTGAATGGAAAGCCTTCTCGGAAGTTCGCTCGCTTGAGGCATCGGAAGTCGTTTCGGTTCCTGCGGATCTCGGTGACCAGAAAACTGAGATTGGGTTCTACCTGGACTACGGTTTCTTTGCCGAAGCCCACAAGGCCATCGAGGCTTTGGAAGCGAAGCACCCCAATCATCCTCAGGTGGCCGAACTTCGCGCGCGTCTGATGGAACTGGATCGCCCACAAGCCGCAGTCCCAGAGCCAGCGCCTTCACCCAGCGCGCAGCGAGAGCCCTTGCCTGCCGATTTCTTCACGGCCCAGCAAGAGCGGCAACCCGAAGACCGGCCGCCACAGCCTGAACCCTGTCCGACTGCAGAAGACTCAAGCGCCCAGGGACCAGCGCCCCAGACCGAGCCCATCGCGGCGAAAGGTTCATTTCTCGAAGAATTGGCTCTTGGATTGAACGATGTTCTTGATGAGCCGCGGGCAAACTCCAATCATTCTCACGGCCTGCATCTGGCAGGAATGCAGGGCCCGATAGCCTTGGCCCCGCTCTTCGAGGATCTTCTGAAGGAGTTGGAATCCGACCCCAGCGCAGATCCTTCTCAGGATACTCCGCAGGCGCACTATAATCTGGGTATGGCCTTCCGCGAAATGGGGCTGCTGGATGAGGCCATCGGAGAATTCCAAAAAGTTGTGAAAGGCGGCGGCAAAGGGAATTACTCGCCTTACTTCCTCGATGCCTGTTCACTTCTCGGGCTCTCGTTCATGGAGAAGCGCATGCCCCGCATCGCCGCGCGATGGTTTCTGCGCGCCTTTGAAGCCCCTGAACTCGATGAAGAATCCACGCTCGCCTTAACGTATGACCTGGCCACCGCCTATGAACAAGCAGGTGATCTCAAAGCGGCTTTGGACAAGTTCTCTGAAGTTTATAGCGTGAATATCGACTATCGGGACGTGGCAGACAAAATTCACGCGCTCCAGCAAAAACAAGGCTGAGCGCGTTTTCGCATTGTAGTGGCGGTTGGAGCCTGCCCTGACGCAGGAAGGGAGTGCCGGTCTTGCCTTTCAACGGACTCGGCGCTTGCAGAATGCCGCTACAACAGGCCCCTCCATAGCACGACGGGCTATATGCTTCTCAGACTCTCATGAAATGGATTGTGGCGATGGGGCGCATTCTGATTTACTTTGGCCTGGGAGTGATACTCTTCTTTGGACCCTGGCTCTCCTTCTGGGATAACAACTTCTTTCTGGCGCACTATTCCTGGATTTCCGCCCTGGGCCACAACAACTTCTTTCGCGGAGCGGTTTCCGGAATTGGCCTCACCAACATCTGGCTGGCGCTGGATGAAGTCCGTCGGTTTGGCCATTCAGCCGGTTCGGTCTAGGCATTTCACTTAACACCGGGTTTGACCTAATGAGACTTGCAAATTACCGTGACAACATTTTCTATAGCGGCGCTGTCCGCAGCGTCGAAAAATCGTCGGTGGGAGCACCGGCGCTACAGCCGAGGCTGTCACTGTAATTTGCAGCCATCAATAATCCCACAGAGATGCATCCGTCCTTTCAACTCGGTTACATCACCGATCGAAAGAGCCTGCACTGTTCGTCGCTGGAATCGTTCTTATGCGAAACTATCCGGGCAGGCGTGGACCTCATTCAAATCCGCGAGAAAGACCTTGGCACGCGCGAACTGATTTCTCTGGCGGAGCAGGCGGTTTCTTGCGCTTCCGGATCGGCTTCGCGGATCGTAGTCAACGATCGGCTCGATGTAGCACGATCGGTCGGCGCAGCAGGCGTGCACCTGGGCCATCATTCCATGCCCACGCGAGCGGTGCGAGCAATTGTGCCGCATGGTTTCCTGATCGGCGTTTCCTGCCACTCTCTTGAAGATGCCGTGGCTGCCGAATCTGAGGGCGCCGACTACATTCTGTTCGGCCCTGTTTTCGAGACTCCCTCAAAGCTTCCTTACGGCCCGCCTCTTGGTCTACAAAAGCTTCAGGAGGTTACAGCCCGAGTGAAAGCGCCGGTGCTGGCGCTCGGAGGAATCACTTTGGAGCGCGTAAAGCCCTGCCTTGAGGCGGGCGCGCGAGGAATCGCTGGGATCAGAATTTTTCAGGACGCCTCATCCCTGCCGGAACTCATAACAGAGCTTCGCGCTCATTTTGAATTGGCGCAACGCCCCTGACTTCGTGGCTGCTGGCAAAGCCTGCCCTGAGCTTTGCGAAGGGATGTCAGCGTTACGCAGAGTGATGCTCGTATCAAGTAGCGCCGGCATCTTGCCGGCAATCACAGGGCGCTCCGTTCGTGTCTACAGGGATTACAAATTATAGTGACACTATTTGCTGTAGCGGCGCTGTCCTCAGCGCCGAAAGACGCCGGTGGGGATACCGGCGCTACAGAAGAAGTCGTCACGATAATTTGTAATCCTCAATAATTACAGAAGCACGATATCCTGGCAGCGCCGCCGAGAGGGCGGCGCTACAACGCGATAGGAAGCAAATCGCTAATGCCTTCGGATTCTAACTCTCGAATCGGGCCATCATTCCGCAAGCATCCCCACCTCTATGAGATCAATACATGGGCCTGGCTGGAAGAGCTCTCGGCTCGTCACAGGCGTTCGTTTACGCTGGGTTCCGTGCCTGATGAGGAATGGGAGAAGCTCCGGAAACTCGGTTTTGATTTCATCTGGCTGATGGGAGTCTGGAAGCGAAGCGCCCTTGGAAGGCGAATGATGCGCACCGATCCCAGCTACTTCGCTTCCTACGATGCGGCGTTGCCCGGCTGGACGATGGCGGACGTTGTGGGCTCACCCTACGCCATTCAGGATTATGTCCCCGATCCGCGCCTCGGCAGTTGGGACGATCTCGACGCGGCGCGCGACCAGTTGCATCGGCGAGGCATGGGCCTGATCCTGGATTTCGTCACGAACCACACGGGCCTCGATCATCCCTGGATCAGCGCGCATCCGGAGTATTACATTCAGGGGAAGCTCCAGGACTTTCGCAAGAACCCTTCTGCTTTCTTTCTGGTTGAGCGCGAAGATTCGGCGCTCTTCATCGCGCGCGGAAAAGACCCCTACTTTCCCGCATGGCCTGATACCGCGCAATTGAATTATTATCACCCGGCAACGCGAGCGGCCATGCTGGATGTTCTGTGCGCCATCGCCCTGCATTGCGACGGCGTGCGTTGCGACATGGCGATGCTCTGCCTGAATGATGTCTTTGCCCGCACGTGGGGTTCGCCGCTCGCTGGTTTTAAAGCTCCTTCGGATGAATTCTGGCCCTTGGCGGTCGCGGCATTGCCTGACTTCGTCTGGATCGCGGAGGTCTACTGGGACCTTGAGTGGCGCTTGCAGCAGTTGGGTCTGACGTTCACCTACGACAAGCGACTTTACGACCGGCTGCTGAACTCTCCCGCCGAAGAGGTGCGCCTTCATCTGAAAGCGGATGTGGCCTATCAGAGCCGCCTGGCGCGGTTTCTGGAAAATCACGATGAGGCGCGCAGCGCCCAGGCGTTTGGGAGAGAAAAGCTGCCTGCGGTCGCCACCCTGCTGGCAACGTTGCCCGGAATGCGCTTTTATCATCAGGGCCAACTGGAAGGAAAGCGATTGCACCTGCCCATCCAGCTTTGCCGCGCTGCGACGGAACCGCCCCAACCGGAGATTCAGGCGCTCTATGCGAAGCTCCTGACGCTGACGAAAGACGATGTGTTCCACCAGGGCGAATGGCGGCTGCTTGATTTGCGACCCGCCAGCGACCCTTCATTCCAGAACCTGATTGCCTACCGATGGCGCACTGAGAAAGCGTGGAAGATTGTGGTATCCAATTTGGGCGCCGCTCCCTCCCAGGGCAGCATCCTGCTTGACCGCGACATTGACCCGAGCCGTCGTTACACTTGCGTCGATCAATTAAATGATAGGTCTTGTGAATGGAGCGGGCGCGACCTCTCAGTCAGCGGACTCTTTGTGCGTCTCGAAGCTTATCAAAGCCATATCTTTGATGTCACCATGCGATAAACCCCTACCGGGAGAGCAATCCGAGCGTCGGTTCTCAGATATGGACAAAAAACAAAAAGGGCGGAGACTTCTTCTCCGCCCTTTCGATATGCTGCTTACAGCTTTCCGCTTTCTGCCTTCTGTTCTTAGTACATTCCGCCGCCCATGCCGCCGCCGGGAGCCGCTGCGTGAGCCTTCTCCTCTTTTTCAGGGATTTCGCTCACCAACGCCTCAGTCGTCAACAGCAGTGATGCGATGGATGCCGCATTCTGAAGGGCCGTGCGGACAACCTTGGTGGGATCAATCACGCCGGCTTCCACGAGATCGCCAAAGGTTTCGGTCTGAGCGTTGAAGCCGTAGTTGGGGTTCTGATTGGTCCTGACCTTCTCCACCACCACCGCGCCTTCGTGGCCAGCATTGGCAGCGATCATGCGCAGCGGTTCTTCGAGCGCCCGCTTGACGATGTCGATGCCGATCTGCTCGTCGCCCTCAGCCTTGAGCTTCTCGAGCGCCGGAATGGTGCGGACCAGCGCCACGCCGCCGCCCGGCACAATGCCTTCCTCGACGGCTGCTTTCGTGGCGTGCATGGCGTCCTCGACGCGGGCCTTCTTTTCCTTCATCTCGGTCTCAGTCGCCGCGCCCACTTTGATCTGGGCGACGCCGCCCACGAGCTTGGCCAGCCGTTCCTGAAGCTTCTCACGGTCGTAGTCAGACGTGGTTTCCTCAATCTGGGTCCGAATCTGCTTCACGCGACCCTCGATATCAGAGGTTTTGCCCGCGCCTTCCACAATCGTGGTGTTGTCCTTATCGACGGTGATCTTCTTGGCCTTGCCGAGGTCCTCAAGCTTCACGTTCTCCAGCTTGATGCCCAGGTCTTCGGAAATAGCCTTGCCGCCGGTGAGGATGGCGATATCCTCCAGCATGGCCTTGCGACGATCACCAAAGCCGGGCGCTTTCACCGCGCAGCACTGCAAGGTCCCGCGCAGCTTGTTCACCACCAGCGTGGCGAGCGCCTCGCCTTCCACTTCCTCCGCAATAATCAGCAGCGGCTTGCCCGACTTTGCAATCTGTTCGAGCAAGGGAAGCAGGTCCTTCATGGAGCTGATCTTCTTTTCGTGGATCAGGATCAGAGCGTTCTCCAGCACGCACTCCATGCGCTCAGGATCTGTGACGAAATAGGGGGAGAGATAACCCCGGTCGAACTGCATTCCCTCGACCACCTCCAGCGTCGTCTCCATGGTCTTTGATTCCTCGACCGTGATGACGCCGTCCTTGCCCACTTTCTTCATCGCTTCGGCAATGATCGAGCCGATAGTGTTGTCATTGTTGGCGGAAACCGTTCCCACCTGGGCGATCATCGAACTCTCTTTGACTTCCTTGGAAAACTTCTCCAGTTCGCCCTTGACGTGCTTCTTCGAGCCGTCCTTGGTGGTTTCCTCATAACCGCATACCGAGCGAACAGCCGCCTCAATCCCGCGCTTCACCGCCATGGGATTCGCGCCGGCGGCAATCGTCTTGACGCCCTCGCGGAAAATCGCCTGCGCCAGCACAGTGGCGGTGGTGGTGCCGTCGCCCGCCACATCGGAAGTCTTGGAAGCGACTTCGCGCACCATCTGCGCGCCCATGTTCTCCAGCGGGTCCTTCAGCTCGATTTCCTTCGCCACGGTCACGCCGTCTTTGGTGATCGTCGGCGAGCCGAATTTCTTATCGAGCACCACGTTGCGGCCCTTCGGCCCCAGCGTCACTTTCACGGCGTCCGCCAGTTGATTCACGCCTCGCAGAATCGCCCGACGGCTTTCTTCGCCATGTACAATCTGTTTCGCATTTGCCATCTTTCACTACCTCCAAATTCGTTTGGCCTCCTCGATAAAACGAGGGGATTGGGATGATCTGCTTTTCCCGCCCGAGATTCCGGTCGGCGGGAAATCGAACTCGTGGTTACTTCTTCCCTCCGGCGGCGGAATGCTTCGCGGCTTCAATGACCCCGAGCACTTCGTCCTCACGGAGGATCAGGTATTCCTCATCTTCAATCTTGATCTCTGTCCCGGAATATTTGCCAAAGAGAATCCGGTCGCCAGCCTTTACATCCAAGGGAACAACTTTGCCCTCTTCCGTCTTTTTGCCGTTACCGACGGCAATCACTTCACCCTCTTGGGGCTTCTCTTTAGCTGTATCTGGAATGATAATACCGCCTTTGATCGTTTCCTTCTCTTCGATTCGCTTCACCAGGATTCGATCATGAAGAGGTCTTACGGTCATCTTCTATCTCCTTTCCTGACATGGATTTATGTTAGCTGCGGATTTCCAATAAAATTCGGCTTCTAGCGCGGAAAACCGCAGATCCGAAGACTTGCAGCATGAAAAATTTGGCTTCTAAGTGAGGTTAGCACTCTCATGCCTAGAGTGCTAATTTACATTGGGTCTTATTGGTTGTCAAGAGGATTCTTTCATTGAAAGGAGGTTGATGACGGTGCTTTTGACCCACAGACGGCGCAGGACTTCAAAGCCATCCAGTCCCGGCAGCATCACATCCCAGTCAACTCTCAGGCGGGCAGCAGCAAAGGGTCGCTATCGCGCCGCGGAGGAGCGCAGATCGTCTTTGCCAACAATAACTGGAACACTTGCGATCCAAGGGGTTACGCCCGCTTATTTGACGATTCGAGACGTCGAAATCGCTTCCGGAAGGCCCATGACTTCGGAAGACCGGGTATTAATTGCGGGGGCTGAAGAGCATCAGAACAAATCCAAGGAGGCCTAAGACGATCAGGAAGATCATCGGAATCCAGCTTGGGAAGTTGGAAAAGGCTCCGGCCAGCGCGCCTCCTGCGAAGCTGCCGAAATATTGCAACGTCTGAAATGACCCGAGCGCCGTGCCATAAGCGGTTTCGTGCGCGTGTTTGCTGACGAGACTGGGCAGGATGGGTTCGAGTCCCGTGAACCCCATAAAGAATAGCGTTCCGGGAACCAGCACGGCGGCAAGGTGCGCCGGGTTCAGGCCGATGAATCCCGGCCGAAAGAGCAGCAGCCCGCTTGCGGCCATCAGCAGGAAAGCGAGCGTCCCCGCCGGTTTGCCCAGGCCGCGATCCGCGCTGCGCGAAAATCCAAACATGGTGAGGCCGCTCAGAAAAAGCATGGGCAGCAGGACGATATAAAAACGGGTCATCTTCAGATGATGCAGCCGGATCAGAATGAGCGGAAGGTAGAACCAGAACGAAGTCATGAAAGCGTTCATGAGAAAGCCGCACGCATCGAGCGCCAGCAGGGGCTTGGAGCGCAGCACCTCGCGGACGGGAGCGACAGCTTCCGGGCGCGGAGGCGTATCCGGCAGATTGCGCGCCAGCAGCCACACCGTTGCAAAGGCGAGCACAGAGGTTAGCCAGAAGACCGATTCCACCCGAAAAAAGCCGGCGATGAGCGGGCCGCCAATCACTCCCAAAGCAAATGCCACGCCGATAGGAATGCCAAGGACGGCGTTCGCCGTGGAGCGTTTTTCGAGAGGAACGTGGTCAGCCACCGTGGCAAACGCTGCGGCGCTGATGGTTCCCAACCCCTGAATAAAACGCCCGACAATCAACACGCCGATTCGCATGGAAGGGGGAAACCAGGCTGGGATCGCACAAAGCGCAGAACCCACGCCGAAAATCGCCATGCCGAGAAGCAACACTTTGCGCCGGCCGATGTGGTCGGAAAGTCGCCCCATCGGAATGGCCGTCAGTGCGACGGCGATTCCATAGCACCCGAACGCGATGCCCACCAGGAAACGCGAGTGCGTGAACTCCAGACCATAAAGAGTGAAGACCGGAAGCACCAGAAACAGCCCCAGCATCCGCAGACCCACGGCGCTCGCCAGGGCGAAAAGCATCTTTTTCTGAGTCCGGGTGAATAAGGTTGAGACTTCAGTTTTGGTAAGCGTGCTCATGGATGACAAAGTAATCGCAGGGCTGCATGGGTTCGGGATAGGAGCTCTCAACCCGATATCAAGCGATTGCGGCCAGGACTTTTATTGTACCAAGCGCCTCAGCAGGAGCGCGAGTTTCGTGGCCGATTTCCCTGATATAGAGGAAGGGCAAAACGGGAAGATCTGTACTACTAATGGTCAAACTGTTTGCGGCTTGCACAAATTTTCCCTGGGTGGCACGGGTGTCCCGCCCGTGCCCACGGCCGAGACGGCCGTGCCACATAGGTTGCGGCTCTGCCGCGCTGCGATTTCATGGCAAGGTTTGATGTCCGAACAGGTTGTTGAAAAACATTCCGAACTGTAACCTTTTGCTGTCGCCCCCGCGTAAGCGGGGGGCTCGATGGATTCCCGCTTGCGCGGGAATGACAGCGCCATTTTCATGTCATGTGGTGAGCCAAAGGCTCGTGATCTCTTCGCTCACCGCCCCTTCTTCGCGGCAAACTTAACCCAGGACGAGATCAGGATGGTAGACGCTGCCTGAAACGTGGCGGGCGATGGCAATAAGACGGCGGTCGGAGTTGAGCACCTTCAGAACGGTCATGATGGGAGACCAGCCAGGCCGAATGCCGCGTTGTGGATTGAACGCCTGCGCAAGCTCAAAAGGATGGCCGTGACGAACGTCCTTCTCTTCGCGCCCGCGCACTACGAGTTCCGGGCAATCCGGCAGGAGGGCTTCAAGAGGAACCAGAGCTTTCATCAACTGGCCTTCGCGGACAAGCTCCTCAAGTTTCGGCAACGTAAACGAGCGGTCTTCACGGAACTCCGCGACGGCGGTGCGGCGCAGGCTTGCAAGATGAGCCGGGCAACTCACTCGCTTGCCGATGTCATGGGCGAGGGAGCGAACGTAAGTGCCGCCGGAGCATTCCACGGCAAACCGCGCGACGCCGTTTTCAGCATCAAAATTCAGAAGCTCCAGCGCATAGATTTCCACTTCCACCGGCGCCAGCGAAACTTCCTGGTGCTTCCGCGCCAGTTCATAGGCGCGCACCCCGTCCACACGCTTGGCTGAAAAAGGCGGCGGCGTCTGTTGAATTCTTCCCGTGAATTCCTGAAAGGCTTTGTCCAGACTTTCCCGCGCGGGGCGTTCGCTGACCGGCTCGGAAACCGGCTGGCCGGTGGCGTCGTAGGTGTTGGTTGCAAAACCAAAACGGATGGTTCCTTCATAAGCTTTGCGCGATTTCAAATAGAACTGCGCAAAGCGCGTAGCCTTGCCCACCGAGAGAGGCAACACGCCGGTGGCAAAAGGATCCAGCGTGCCGAAATGACCCACGCGACGGATGTTGAGGATGCGGCGCACTTTGGCCACCACATCGTGCGAGGTAAAACCGGCCGGCTTGTCAACGACCAGAACTCCGGAAATTTCCTGTTCCATGGTGAGTCGCCGCGCAGACCCGCCGCCTGGCACCCTCGGCGCAGGCGAGGGGTAGTCGAAGCGCCTGATTAAGACGGGCAAGCCGCAGCCCCCAAAATGAGCCTGCGCTACTTTTCGTGATCGTGCTGATGAAGGTTGTGAAGAAGCTTTTCCAAACGAATGCTTTCTTCCGGCCCGTGATCCAGAACGAAAATCAGTTCCGGAGCGCGGCGCAACCGCAGGCGATGGGTGACGGCGTAACGCACGTAACCCGCCGCGGAAGCCAGCCCCTGAAGCGTCTGCTCCTGAGCGGCTGCATCGCCCAGCACGCTCACCAACACCCGCGCGTGTTGAAGGTCTGCACTCAATTCCACGCGCGTTACCGTGGCGAAACCAATGCGCGGATCGCGCAGGTCCTCGGCAATCACGGTCGCCACTTCTCCGCGAATCTGGTCTGCGAGACGCTCGATGCGATGTGAAGGGTCTGTCATTTCTCAATGCCTCGCGGCGCAATCGCAGGGGCGCGCCCCAGGCAGTCTCGGGGGAGGACGAATCTATGTGAAAACCGCCTTTGCAGCGGCAGTGTCCTCACCGCCGGCTTTTATCTTCAAATGCTCAGGCGTAAGTGGATCGCGGCTCCTGCGAATTTTCCGGTCTTTTCACACAGAGGGCCGCCGTCCGCCCTGACACCATAACCCTGAACCTCAAAAGAACTCCAGCGTGTAGTTTGCCACATCCTGGCCCAGGATTTTTTCGGATTCGGCGAGCACCTGCTGGAGGGAGGATTCCAATAACGGCTGGCTGCTTGAGACGGAAACCACGCCCAATCGGGCGCGTTGCCACGTATCCTGATGATCCAACTCAGCCACAGCCACGTTGAATCGCACACGAAGCCGATTCAGCAACCTCTGAACAACGGCCCTTTTTTCCTTCAGGGAATGAACGTATGGAAGCTGGATTTCGAGCGTCAGCAGACCTACCGGCATGTGGCAACCTGCAACAGCTCACCGCGCGACTCAGGCGATGGCTTCCTCTGTGACCCTTTCGGTCACATAAGCCTCAATCACATCGCCCACTTTAACGTCATTAAAGTTTTCGAGCGCAATGCCGCATTCCATGCCCGACCGCACCTCGGCCACATCTTCCTTGAAGCGGCGCAGGGAGCGAATGCGTCCTTCGTACACCACCACGTTATCGCGCAGCAGGCGCGCTTTGGCGTCGCGGGTCAGCCTGCCATCCTGAACGTAGCAACCCGCCACCGTGCCCACCTTGGAGATGCGGAAAGTTTCGCGAACTTCCACGTGGCCGAGCGAAGTTTCCTTGAACTTCGCCGCCAGCAAGCCGGCCTTGGCCTTGCGGATCTCATCGACCAATTCGTAGATGATCGTGTAAAGGCGGATATCGACCTTTTCCAGGGCGGCCAGTTCCGCAGCCTTGCGTTCGGGCCGCACGTTGAAACCGATAATCACCGCATTGGATGCAGCGGCCAGCAGGACGTTGGTTTCCGTAATCGCGCCCACGCCCGCGTCAATGACATTCACCTTGACTTTCTCATCGCTAAGCCTGGTGAGAGTCTCCGTCAGCACCTCCACCGAGCCTTGGACGTCAGCCTTCAGAATCAGGGAGAGTTCTTTCACATCGCCGGCGGCAATCTTCTGGTGCAACTGGTCAAGCGTTAACCGCGCGGTTTTGGCCAACGCCGCCTCGCGGGCCTTCGCCTGACGGTGCATGGCAATTTGCCGGGCCTTGGCCGTATCCTCGATCACCTGGAGTTTGTCGCCCGCCTGCGGA
>DATGKJ010000039.1:0-2353 GCA_035294685.1 Terriglobia bacterium
GATGCGGCCTGTTGCAGTCCAATCCAAGGGATGGCCGGTAAGCCTGCCGCCCATGGCCAGCAGGTTTTCGATCCGCGAACGTTGTATATCAAGGACCAGATCCAATTGCGGTGAATCAGGAAACTGATGGATCACGCCCGCCAGGTGCAAGTGAGAATCGGCAAAGGCGGCATCCCATCGCTTGATGATCAGTTTCGCTTGCGGGCGATCCCACGACCCTGCAAAGCTGACCTCCACTGGCATCGACGACAGAGGCGGAAGCGATTCCCAGCGATGAAGCTGATCGAGGCGCATTCGGCCTTCAAGATTCATCTGCTGGAACGACCCTTCAAACTGCATTTCCGCATCCACAAGCCCGTAGAGTTCGGGGTCGCGGCCAGTCGCCAGGGGAAGCCATCCGTAAAGCAGCGAACCTCGGGTCGAGAGTGTGGCATGGAGAGGCCCTTGAAAGTTCCTACCCGGTTGCCACAAGCCGGAAATCTCCACACGCCCCGGAGGGGGAAAAGGAAGGTCGGTGCGCGCCGGCGTAGCCGCGGCTTGAAACTGGATCAGGCCTCCGCCCGCGTTAAGCGATAGCCGGGCGTTGGCGCCCTCCAGAACAAAAGGCTTTTTGACGGCGTTCACGGTGAAGCTTACGCGCGCATCCTGAATTTCAAGAGCGAATGGCTCCGAAGCGCTTGCTCCGGCCTGTGGAGAGCGTTTCCGGGAGCTCAGGCTGGTTTGCAGAAGGAAGTACTCAACGTTCCATAACCCGCCCCGGTCGCGGACAAAGTTCAGCGTCGGATGCTCCAGCAGAATCCGAGCGCAATCCAGATGCGAGCCCCAGAGGCTTCGCCAGCGCAGATCACATTCCAGGCGCTCAACGCGGGCGAAAGGCTCCGACCCGAATTGCGGATCTTCTTTCACCACCACGCGGTCAATCGAAAACCCGGGATGCGGCAGCAGGCGGAACGTGACCGTGCCCAATTCCACAGGCCGGCCGAGTTTGCTTTCAAGACTCGTTTCTAGAATTCGCCGGTAGCGCCCGGCATGGAAGAAGGGCGGCACAAGCCACCCGGCCAGCGCCAGCCCGGCCAGAACCAGAAGCAAAGTTCGAGCGTAGCGGCGAAGAATGCGCATCAGCGTACAAGCCTGAAGGTCCGCCGCCAGCGAGTTTTCGTAAAGAAGTGAAGCAGCAAATCCCCGGTCTGAGACAGGCGATCTGAGAAGGAAGTGCGAAGATACGCGCCTTGCGGCGTCTCATAAGACCAATAAATAATCAGCGGACGCCCGGAGATCAGGTCGCGCGGCACAAACCCCCAGAATCGGCTGTCCCAACTGTTCTCGCGGTTGTCGCCCATCACAAAATAGCAATCCGGCGGCACAACGAGTTCGCCATCCTTCACATAGCTGCTCAGGCTCTCATCCCAACTCAAAGTGGAGCCGGGCAAAACTTCTCCTGCGGGAAGCGGGAAGTCATCTCCGGGTCGAACCTCGCCGGGATAGGTATGATGAACGTAAGGTCCGTTGAACGCCTTCCCGTTAACGTAAACCTCGCGATGAACGATGCTGATATGATCCCCCGGCAGGCCAATGACCCGCTTCACAAGATGGGTTCCCGGTTCTTCCTGCGCCTCGGTGGAAGGAAACTTAAAAACCACGATGTCGCCGCGATGGATGTTGCGATAAGGCAGGACGCGCCGGAGCCATCCCGGCTGATCCGCAAAACAGAACTTGTTGACCAGCAAATGATCGCCGATCAGAAGCGTGTTCTCCATCGAGCCGGTGGGAATCTTGTAAGCCTGCACCACAAAGGTGGTTCCGAAAATCGCCAGGATGACGGTGACAATGAGCGATTCAAACGTGTCGCGCGTGGACGATTTGCGATGCGGATCACTCATGAAGGGTATATTCCCCTCTCAACAAGCCCCAGCAGAAGGCGGGCGGCTTCCTGTTCAGCCAGCTTCTTGCTCTCGCCGGTACCGCGCGCCGCGCAGTTCAGGGCGCTGGCTTCCACCACAAATATCTTGCGATGTTCCGGCCCGCTTTCAGCCACGATGCGGTACGAGGCTGAGCCCTGGCGGGCCGCCTGCAGGCGTTCCTGTAAAGCGGATTTGTAGTCGATCGTGAAGAGATCGTCCTTTGCGCCGGCAAGGTCCGGGGGCAGAATGAATTTCGCAATGAAGCGCTGAGCGGCGCGGAGACCGCCATCGAGGTAAATAGCCGCTACGAGCGCTTCCAGACTGTTCACCACCAGCCGCGACTTGGACCTGCCTCCCGTTTTCTCCTCACCACGGCCCAGCCGAATGTAATCGCCCAATCTCAGGCGCGCCGCAACTTTACTCAGGTGCTCGGCAGCCACCAGCCGCGCGCG
>DATGKJ010000040.1:0-8070 GCA_035294685.1 Terriglobia bacterium
AAATTCTCTGCTTGTCTGAAATTGCGTGGTCGATCTTCACATCCCACAGGTTGGCTGTGGTAAAGGAACGCGAGTTCACGAAGGTGTTGTTGGACGGACTGCCGTTGGTCGGAGGCAACAGGTTGAAGAGTTTCGTGATGACGGAACTGGGCTTGAAGTTCGGATCATTGGTCAGAACATTGCCCGGAATGGGCAAATGAGTGGTCGGGTCGTAGAGTTGAATGGCCGGCAGTTCAAAGGAAAAATCTCCCTGCCGTTCAGCCTCGGTGGGAAAAGTTGCGACCGATGTGCCGCCGGTGTGGAACCGGAACCCTTCATAGTCGCCAAAGAAAAACGTGCGATCGTGACCATTGTAAATTTTGGGGATTTCCACCGGTCCGCCAATTGAGAAGCCGAAGTCATTCTGGGTATCCTGCGACTTCGGCTGGCCCGCCGTGTTGTTCACCCAACTGTTTGCGTCCAGAGCCGCATTGCGAAAATAGTCATAGACCGAACCGTGCAACTGGTTGGTTCCGGATTTCATGGTGAGGCTGATGATGGCATCCCCCGTGAAGCCATATTGCGGCGGAAAGTTGTTTTGCAGCGTCTTGAATTCGTCGACTGCCTCAGGTGAAATACCCTTGTTTTCCTGGGTATTCGGCGAAACGAGAGAAATGGAAACTCCATCCACCAGAATGTCGGCGCCCGTGATCTGCCCTCCGCTCAGCTTGTAATCGTCGGTATTATTGGAACCCGGATTATTGGCGACACTTCCCACGAAACCCGGAACCAGGCTGATGAATTGGACGGGGTTGCGAATGGTTCCGGAAACCTCGAGAGGCAAAGAAGCCACTAACTCGTTCGGAATCACGGAGCCCACTTCCGAAGATGATGTCTGGAGCAGCGGCGCTCCGCCCGTCACCGTAACCGTTTGTGTGGTGCCTCCCAGCGTCAGGTGGATATCCAAATCCACCGCAGTGGCCACAGGAATGATCACGCCGGTCTGCCGGAACTGCTTGAATCCCTGCATTGATGCGGTGACGGAATAAGAGCCCGGGGGCAGGTTGGGAATCGCATAAAGCCCGGCCGGAGTGCTTTTGGTGCTGACCTCAAGACCTGTGGCTGCATTTTTTGCTGAAATCGTCACCCCAGACACCACTGCGCCACTGGGGTCAGTTACGGTTCCGGTGAGCGAGCCAGTGCCTGTCTGGCCCAATATCACCCCTTGCGCAAAAAGAAACAACAAAGGAAGAAACAGATAGCGTCTTTGCCGCATAATCAAAGCCTCCTTGGCGACCGCTGGGGCCCCCTGAAGTAACTTGAAAACCGCGCCAGGTTAGAGCCGTTCGATTTTCGACGGCTTCCCACACAAGCGCGGCGCGTTTAAGGTCCGCCTACTCAGCTAAGGTGAATCCTCTCTTGATTGAGAATCTTTCCTTGGAGTGGTAGCAATAAAGCTTATTTTAGTCCCCATCTCTCCATAGAAACGCGCCTATTTTCGATTAAAGAGACTGCACTGAAAAGGTCTTAACATTGTTAATTTTGACTAACATTTGTGAAATTCGGCGTTCAAAAAGGGTGTTAATTAGGTCAGAAGTAAAAACCGCACGTCCTAGTCACGGTTTCAAGCGCTTATCTATAGGACTAAGTTTTTCTGATGTCGGTCACAATAACAGGTAAAATGACTTATGGTCTGGGACCTAAGGAGTTAGCTTCTGAAAGGTTCGCTGGCTTTCTAATAAAACCCGGAGACTACCCCTGACATTCATCGGATCATAAGCTGGCCTATAATGGAGTATTCTTTTCAGCGCATCACGCCCTATACCCAAACGAGCCAGATCCTGACCACGTCGGCTATTTAGGTCCACAAAAGGCTGGGGGGAAAATGGGAATGGCCAGGCAGGAGAATGACTTAGCAAGCGACCCACGCTGGCAATTGGTTGAGCGGATTGTCTCCAGCGCCACGTTCCAAAGGTCGGCTCGACTTCGTGAGTTGCTCCTGTACCTAACGGAGCAAAGCCTCCTGGGTCATTCTGGCGAGTTAACGGAGCAGAGAATCGGCCATGCCGTTTTTGGCAAGCCGCCCGATTACAGTCCGTTAGAGGATAGCTGCGTCCGCGTTCATGCTCGCCAGTTGCGCCTGAGGCTGCACGAATATTTTGACACCACCGGGCGTTCTGAAACCCTGGTTATTGAGATCCCCAAGGGCAGCTATGTGCCCGTCTTTCGCGGGGCTCCTTCGCCGACCGCATCTGTTGAATCCGCCTCACACAAGGAGCCTACGAACGGTCTTTCGAGGTTTCAGATTGTGCCATGGGTCATCTGCGTGCTGCTGACGGTCACCTGCCTCTTGCTGGCATATCGTTCCCATAAGTCGTCCAACAGCGCTGCCGGGTCTGCCACAGCAAGTTTGCCCTGGCCCCTTTCGCAGGTTTTCGACGCTCATCACCCTACCGAAATCGTCGTTGCGGACGCGAACTATGGCATGCTCCGCATCCTCGCCCAAAAGCAAGGGTCACTGGACGACTACTTGAAACCTGACTTCCCAAGGAGTTTCATTTCTCCCGGAATCGACAGAAAAGAAACGCCCTTTACCGAATATATTTCTGACTCGCTCCTTACTTCGTATGCCGATGTTGTGGTCTTGACTTCGCTGCTTGACCTCGCCGGACCCTATCGTTACCACACCTTCGTGCGCTCGGCGCGCAACCTGAAGTTGCGGGATCTGAACGACGGCAATTTCATCCTGTTGGGAAGTCCCAGTTCGAATCCCTGGGTTCTTTTGTTTGAAAATCGCCTGAATTTCCATGAGTCAGAAGGCCAGGTGGGAGAAAGCCGCAAGGCGTTTTTGAATGTTCACCCGCTACCCGGAGAGCAGAAATACTACCAGGGTCTCCGATGGACAGGGACGGATGGTGAGGATTATGCTGACATCGCGCTTCTTCCCTACGAAAGCAACGAGGGCAGCATCCTGATTTTGCAGGGCCTTCAGCAGGAAGGAACCGAAGCGGCGGGCAGATTTTTAGCAAACCCTGATGGCCGGCGCAAGCTTTCACAAGCGCTAGGTCTTACCGGCGAACCCAAGGATCGGATATGGTTCGAGGCCCTCATTCGCACAAAGGCTATCGCCGGCACGCCGAGTTCTGAAAGCATTGTCGCCGTTCGACGCATTCATTAAATAAGGCATGGGCTGAGATTGTCGGAAAACGTCGTGCAAATACGCCACGATCGTCACCAATGGCTGCGCGTAGGAAATCCCGGAGGCTGCCTGGCAATATCCCAGCGGGTACGCAGATCCGCTGGGCTGTTGGGACTTTTCATTCCCCTCCTGGTTGCTATTTCTCTTTCCGCGCAAAGCTCAGTGGATGAATTCCTGCAGCAGGCTCGGGTGTATGAACGCCAGGGGGATTATGTCGCTGCGGAGAAGGAATACGAACAAGCCCGCAAGCTCGCCCCTCAGAACCTGGAAATACTCAAGCGGCTGGGCATCCTGTATCAAACCGAGTCAAAGTTTCCGCAGTCGGTGGAGGTATTCAAAAAAGTCCTCGCATCTCAGCCGCAATATCCGGAAGTCAATTTCTATCTGGGCGTTTCTTACCTGAGCCTCAATGAAAACCCCGAGGCCATTGACAGCTTCCACCGCGAACTCGCCACGCCTCATCCTCACCCACGTTGTCGCTATTATCTGGCCGTCGCTTATGAAAACCAGGGACAAATCAATGCCGCTATCGAGCAACTGAATAACCTGGTCCTTGCCAATCCCAAAGACTTAGACGCCCTCTACCAACTCGCGCGGCTTTATAAAAACGCTTCATTTCAGGTCATGGACATGCTGCGCAAGGAAGGGCCGGATTCGTTTCAGCTCCATGCGCTGATGGGAGAAATCTATGCCGACGAAGAAAGATACGCGGACTCCGTTCGTGAATACCGCGCGGCGCTCACGCAACGCCCGGATGCAACAGGAATTCACTACGCTCTCGGCGTCGATTACTGGGCTCAGCACGATAACGACAGCGCCCGCAACGAATTCACCCTGGCGCTTAAGGAAGACCCTTCAAATCCTCTGACCCACCTTTACCTCGGCGACATCGCCTGGCGCGAGGGACATTGCGCTGAGGCGCTCAGCGACCTCCGGATTGCAGCATCCGGTCAGCCGATGATGGCCATGGCGCATAAACTCCTGGGGGAGTGTTACGCGAATCTGGGCCGCCTTCAGGAGGCCAAAACGGAATTGATCGCTTCAGAAAAACTCGATCCCAGCGACCCGCAGACTCATTATTTACTCGCACGCGTCTATCAGCAGTCTCATGACCTGGACGCAAGCCAGCATGAAATGGAGCAATTCAGGAAGCTTTCTTCGCCTCAGAAGGCAAACCCATAGCGCTCAAGCCTGAACACTATGCCACAGCCAGGCACACCGGCGCGTCAAGGGGTCATATTGTAGAAGAAATTAAATTGCAGGACCAAATGATTCCCGGTGAACTCCTGCGGGAGCGGAGGGAACGGAATGGAAGCGCGAATGCCAGCGATGGCTGCGCGATCAAGCGACATCTTCCCGGAAGAGCCGACCAACCGCAATTGAGGCACGGAGCCGTCCTTCAGGATTTCAAAGACGATGGCGACGCGCCCCTTCTCACCCAACCGGGCGGCCTCGGGGATCACGGCATACCAGTTCTGACGCACAATCATGAGAATCTGAGCGAGGTAGGGACCGAAATCGACGCCTCGCGTATCGGAAAGAATAATGGGGCCTGAGGTGGTGAAATTGGGGTTGAGGTTATTCAGTTGATCCGGTGAAAGCCCTGGCCCCGGCACGGTTCCAACGCTCCGCCCGCGGGCTGCCGCCTGAAGCGACTGCTGAATCATCTGGCTGGGCGTCTCCATGCCCATGTTGGAGGCAATCGCGCCGTTTGGCGAAGGCGGAGGCGTAATATCCGAAAGTGAAAGTTTGGGCTTGTCAACGGTCTGCTGTTGCTCAGCCTTAGGTTGTGGCGGATTTGCAGCTTGCGCCAGTTGCTTGGGCGCCGCCTGAGTGGAAGGGCTCGGGCGCTGCGCAGGCGCGGGAGGAGGCAGCATCTGCTTGGGAGGCGGAGGAGGCGAGCCGCCCGCTATCTCCGGCAAATGCGTATTCCCCCGCATGTAAGGCATCCTCAAACCGTTGGGATTGGTCACTGGCGAGGGACCGCGCGCCAGGCGATTTTTATCAGAAAGAATGTTGGTCTTGGGAGGCTTCTTCAACTCCTTGAGCAGATCGGGAGGCATCACCAGAAACGTGGTTTGTTGCTGTTCAGGGTGTGCCTGTTCCATTTCATAGCGCACCCACTGTTGGTGGCGCCGAATAAGTCCGGAAACCACAAAGAGCAGAGCAATGAAAGCCACTTCGCCGATGAGCGAGAGCAGAAATAGCGTTCGACGACGCCAACGCTGGACCTCGTTTTCATCGTCCAGGATAAAATGCACCGTTACGTCTTGATTCATCCCGGAACCCGCCAGCCGCTGATGAGTCGGCCCTGAAACCTTCATCATGTCAATGCTTGAAATGAAACGCCCGCGCTATGCACGGCACGTCGTTTAGTATTACACAATCGTCGGGAGAAACATACTGGCTATGCCAGATAAGCTGTTCTCCCGGCAAAAGAACAGCTTCCTGCGCCCACGTTGACTTCCTGACGACGGATACCCATAACCACCTGTCGTTATTACGATTCACCACTCTGGCCTGGGGGTTGCGTCAATCTGAAATTTACTTTCGCGGCATGAGCTTCAATGCAATCCATCACTTGAACCGCCAAGGCAAGAGCTTTCGCCCCTTCCGGCCCTCCGACCAGCGGCGGCTTCCGGCCGCGCACCGAATCAACAAACGCCTCCAGTTCTGCGCGAAGAGGCTCGACGGGTTGCGTCTCCAGCTTATTGAAACCCAACTGGGGAGAACCTTCGGCATGGCTGGCGCTCACCACCAGGACATCGCGACGGGAAAAATCAATGGAGATATACTCATTAGGCTGGAAATAACGGAATTTCCTCACCTTTTCCGTGCTCACCCGGCTGGCCGTGAGATTGGCGACCGCGCCATCCTCAAACTCCACCCGAGCATTGGCAATATCGACTTTGTCCGAAAGCACCGGCAGGCCAACCGCGCGAACCTCGCGCACGGGCGATGAGACCATCCAGAGGAGCAGGTCTAAATCGTGGATCATGAGGTCGAAAACCACGTCCACGTCGAGGCTGCGCGGGCTGAAAACGCCGAGGCGGTGAATTTCAAAAAAAAGCGGATGGCGGGTGATGGCTTTGGCGGCCACAGCGCCCGGATTAAAGCGCTCGATATGACCTACTTGAAGAATACGGCCATGCTCCGAAGCAAGCTGAATAATCTCCTGCGCTTCTTCCAGCGTGCGCGTGATGGGTTTTTCCAGCAGGACGTCCACGCCGCGCCGAAAGGCTTCACGCGCAACCGCGGCGTGGGAAGTGGCTGGAATCACCACGCTCACTGCCTGCGCCGCTTGCCAGACCTCATCGAGAGACGAAAAAGCGCGCACCCCCAGTTCCGCCGCGGCCTGGGCGCGACGTTCAGGACGGAGATCATACACCCCTGCCAACTCGGCGCCTGGAATAGCCTGGTATTGGCGGGCATGGTTTCGCCCATGCTCTCCAAGCCCGATTACCGCCGCTTTGATCCTGTTTTCGCTCAATTCAGGCTGCCCTGCAATCGGTAAGCCTCTGGCTCACCAAACCCCTTCGCTGTCATTCTGACGCCGAACCCTTCGGCTCCGCTCTCCAGAAACTTCACGTAAGTTGTTGATTCTGCGTAGAGGCAAACAGAAGTTTCTGGACTATGGACCCGCCAACCGGCGGGCGGACACTCAGGGTAAACTCCGTGAGGCGGAAGGAATCCCCATATTACTTTAGCTTCCAGCAAACAGCGCTCAGCTTTCGGCAGAAAAACTCATCCACTCTGTCATTGCGGAGAGCCGGAAAACCCGTGACAGTGACGAGAAAAAAATTAGTCCGAGGTCCTGGTTGCTTTTGCTCGTCACTTTTCACCCACCACTGCCGTCGGGAATCCTCGCGGAGTTTATGCTGAGCCGAAATACTGAGATCTTTCGCTGCCGCTCAGAATGACGGGCGAATCGGTTCACCCTGAACACGAGGAATGTTTCAGCAACCTGTCAGTCCTTCATGCCCACGATGGCGATGCCACAATCATTAGCCTTGCTGAGCAGAAGATCGCGCTCGAAAAGCAACGTCTTCCCTGCATCCAAGGCCAGCACGCGCGCGTTCGCGCGATCCATCACTTCGATAGTCTTCACTCCGACCACGGGCACGTCGAAGCGCATATCCTGATCGGGCTTACTGACTTTGACCACCACCAGCCGCCGTCCATTGCTGAGCTTGGCGGCTCGCTCGATCGCGGCGTCCGTGCCTTCCATCGCTTCGACGGCAATGCACGCGCGGTCCGCCACGACGACGGTCTGGCCAATGTCGAGGCCTGCGATCTTCTTTGCGATTTCCCTTCCGTATTCCACGTCGGCGCGTTCCGAGGGCTCCGGCTCGCGGCGGGTTAAAAGGCCTGTTCCAGCGAGAAGAGGCTTGAGAAAGGTTGTCGAATCGAGCACTTCAATGCCGCGCCCTTCCAGCATCTCGACAAACGCGCCGATGAGAGCATCCGTATTTCGGCGCGGAAGACTGGCCAGAGCGCTGCACATCAGTTGATCGGCCTTGATCGGCCTGAAAAGCTGAACGTGCTTTACTTGTCCGGCCAGAATGACCTTGTCAATTCGTTCGCTGCTCAACAAGTCCATCAGCCTGGCGATTTCGCCCAGACTTAACCAATGAATCGACTGCGTTTTTTGCGCAAGCTCGGGCCAGGCTTCTTCCTGGATCGCGATCACCACCGGCTCAAGACCTTGTTCGCGCGCTCCCTCAAGAACCAGAAAGGGAAAGTGACCGTTTCCGGCAATCACAGCATAACGGGGATTTTGAGATTGACTCATGGAGTCGCTGGAATCTGCGGGCTTTTACTTCGCCACTCCGCGCTCGGAACTCCGAATGAAATCCATCAGGGCGCGAACGTGGGGGGAATTCAAATTCTGC
>DATGKJ010000041.1:0-6020 GCA_035294685.1 Terriglobia bacterium
CATCGGGCTGTCATCCATGCCGCTTTCCCACTTGGCCCCCTGCAAAAACCCGCGTCCTCCCACCGCCGGGCTCGACCCACGATCGCTTCCCCATTCGAGCAGCCCATCGCGGTTTCCGTCTCGCCAGGGTTGTCCATCCCCGCGATTGCCAGACCATCGCTCGTGCCATTTCTTCAACCGCGGATAAGCCCAGGCCAGCCACTCGCGGTCATGCCATCGTTGGTAGATTTTCCAGACGCAGTAGGCTCCGACGGGCGGCTCTGAGCGGTCAGGCGTCGTGCCCGCTCCGGACGCCATATTGGGGACCAATCCTGTCGAGGTCTGGGCCAGCAAAATAGCCTTCACTCCGGCTTCCGTTTCAGACTTTTCTTCAAGACTGGTAAGCAAAGAACCAAAGAAGCAGTCCCATTCACCCACCACCCAGCCGCCCCAACTCTCAGCCCAGTGGCGGCTGATGCTCGGAAAGATCAGGTGATTGGAAGGAGCATAGAGCGTATTCCAGAACATCGAATTCCCAATGGCATGAGCGGCGCCCGCAAACAGGCCTGTCACCGTTGGCCGGCGCTGGGCGTAGGCCTCGGCCTTCTGGCGGAGAATGGAATCGATGCGGCCAGCCTGAAGCAGGCTGCGCGCCTGGTCTAAAAGCGCGCCGGAATCCCACCCAATGATTGCCACGAAGTGGGCGCTCGGAGATTCTCCCGTGGAAAACTCCATGCCGGCCGCTCCGTCGTTTGGCTCGCCCGCCAAAGAGGAATTGAGCCGCCCGGAGCCGCGCATGACTTCCACTAATTGCGAGAGTGAGGGATAAGTCCCGCTGCCGATCAAGGGCTGATCGACCATAACGACAAGTCGCGCTGTGGGACCGAAAACCTGATCGAAGTAGCGCTCGCCGACAATCGCGCGGTCTTTCACATCAACGTGATAAAAGCCCTGCGTGCCCCAGTTGGCGAGATAGGGGAAATAGGTCTCAAGCACCAGCCGGAACTCAGGATTGGCTGTAAGCCGCCCGACAACCGTGGTCTCATTCAGACGCGACCATTCGAGTCTGACCTCAGCCTCGCTGGGAGGCTGCCTCCATGCCATGCGGCAGTAGGAGCCGTCGGGCGCATGAGGCCCCACCTCGCTCACTGCTGTAAAAATATCGTTCCCATCAAGGTATCCCCCGCCCCGTTGTGAGCCGACCCGCAGCGCAAAATTCGCAGGCTGATGAAACGCCTGGGCGAGAAAGAGCAGCCCATTCCAGGCCGATGCGTCCCATGAGCCGATCTGCACATTCTCAAAGGCAGGGGATGTCTGACTGAAGAGGCAAGGAACACTCACCAGGAGCAGCAAGAGAATCGAGCCGATCAGTTTGTGCGCAATGGAGTCCGCGCCCTTGAAGGAACGAACATCAGGATGAGGCATGGTTTAAAAGCTCTCCTTTCGGCTTGAGCGATGTTCTCGCCCGAAATCGGCGGGCTGAATTTTCGATGAGCGACTATGAAATTGAGAGGAATAACTTTAGCCGAGAGGAAAAGCGATGTCTATCAGGAATTACCCATGTGGTGCAATTGGAATATGTGACGCATCCCAAGACTTTCATGATCACACTGAGCCTGCCCGCCTGTCATTCTGAGCGACAGCGAAGAATTCCTGCATTTTGGTCCATGGTAAACTCCGCGAAACATCGAGGCGCTGGCAGAGTTAAACCAATCCAATACAAGGATTCTTCGTTGCCTTCGGCTCCTCAGAATGACAGGTTGCAAAAGCTCATCGTCTGTCATTCTGAGCGACAGCGAAGAATCCCTGCATTTCGGCTCAGGATGACAGTCCGTCAACTTTTGCTGATTCACGCTAACTGACTTGGCGGGATTTACTAATGAAAGAAACTAAGGCAGGGTAAATTGAAGCGGCGCGCTGCCAATGCTTTCCGGCATCGTGTATCCGAAGGGAGGGTTGTGAGGGCAACAGGGCTGTAACTTTGCGGAAAGCTGGCAGGCGCCAGCGAGGAGATTATTGAGCAGCCGCCTTAGCGCGGCGACGAATAGAGGCGCGTCTCTTTTTGGGAGCTTCACCCTCTGCAATTTCAAAGACAGCGATCGAGGTAACGAACTTCTTCAGGCCGGCGGTATCGAAATCCACTACCGTTCGGTCCTCATCACGTTCAACAATGGTTCCACACCCATACTTTGCGTGGCGAATGTATTGGCCGGTTTTAAGAGTCATAGGATGTCTCCTTTAAAGTGTAGCTTGAGCAAGTCGAAAGCATCTCGAACTTCTGAAAAAGTCTAACCGTGGGGATAACCTGCGTCCTCAGGTTTCGATAACGAGGGAAATGAGGAGAGCTAAACAACCTAACAATTGAAAAGCCAGAGGCGGTTCAAGCGCCAGATCGTTCCAAGACCATGTTCCCAAGGTTGCTGAGCCACACGACTCCGCCCAATCCGTAGGTTTTATCAGTCTTTGAAATAACCCCGTCCGGAACCGCCTCCAGACGGATTAGGCTCTTTCTACGTTGTCAGCCTGCAGCCCCTTAGGGCCTTTCTTAACCTCAAAGCTGACTCGGGCTCCTTCTTCCAGTGAGCGATAACCATCACCGACAATGGCTGAATAGTGGACGAACACGTCATCGCCGCTCTCTCTTTGAATAAAACCATATCCTTTGGCGGCGTTAAACCACTTGACCGTTCCTTGTTCCTTCATACGACAGAAATTTCCTTTTTTGAGTGAATTAGCAATTTATAGACACGGCGACGGAGGCGAAGGCCCGAGCTTCTGCGGTAAAAGCGCTTCTCAAGGTTGGATTGATGAACCTGGAGGCTGGGTTTTTACTCGCGGAGATGCACGTCTGCACAGCGAACATAAACTGCACATTTACTATAACATGAGTTTTCCTTATTTGGCCACAATTTGTGTGCGACCGCGCGTTCACAAGCTTGAAAAGCATACTGGATTTTGTGCTACACTCGCTGAAGCGTTCTCCTTGATAAAACCAAGGAGCAGACGCGGAAGACCGGCTATTCTCGATGGCGATGTGCTGGGCCGTTAGCTCAATTGGTAGAGCAACTGACTCTTAATCAGTAGGTTGGGGGTTCGATTCCCTCACGGCTCACCAGCCAAGCCCCTGCTATTTTCAATCTTCTTCTGACCCGGTGATTGTCCCCATTGGGCGCGCGAAAGCTGGGCTACACCAACTCACCAGCCTCTGTCATCTCGGTGACGATACCGCCAGAAATACAGACACAGAATCCCGATGCAGACGATGACAGCCGTGGTGATGAGGGCATCCAATGGAATATTCGGATAAACCAACAGTTCCAGATAATGCAGAATGAAGGGTTCGTGATACGGGGCCATACCGCCGCGTTGCTCCAGCAGACTTTCCAGCAAAGTCAGCGGGCAGGAAAGGTTAGACGCTTCTATAAAAATAGCATAAACGAGGCAGCCGATATGCAGCCAGCGCCGTCGCGTGAAAAGCCAGCCAAAGATCACCCACAATATGAAGAGAAGGTGAACGACCAGAACGAAGCCAGCCAGGAACAAGTTGAAATTCATCTCAAGCTATGAGATGCAAGGCAATCGAGAGGCATGGCGCCCGCCGGTTGCCGGGAAACTCTTTGGGCATGTCACACCGAAGCCCTCTGTGTGTCATTCTGAGCGACAGTAAAGAATCCCTGTTGTCGGAGAATCCGGCAAATGCAGGGATTCTTCGTCGCCTTCGGCTTCTCAAAATGACTGAAACCGAGGAGGGCTGGAGCGACTTTATGCTTGAGTTTCGATCCCAACAGAGTTAATCTCTTCCTGCTTTTCGAGTCGCATCTGAAGTCCCAAGAGGTAGGCTCTTGCGCAAATCCACAGCGATTATCATCATCTGCCTGGCCGTCGCGGTCGTGGTGCTGGCCATCGAAGTAGTGACCCTGAAACGCGCCGAAGATCTTCCGAAATTTACGTCTTCTTATCAAGCTGTGCTGCTCGATGACGGCCAGGTATTCTACGGCAAGCTTTCCCGCCTTGGGACTGATTATCCAGAGATGACGCAGGTTTACTACGTGGTTCGCACCACGGACCCGCAAACGAAGCAACCCAAAAACGTTCTCGTCAAGCGCGGCAAGGAATGGCACGGGCCAACAGAAACCTATTTCAATGCGCGGCACATCATCATGATTGAGCCGGTAAGCCCGGATTCCGAGGTCGCCCATCTGATCACCCAGGCCGAATCGCAAGGCAAGAAATAGCCTTTTACACCACCTCGACACCCAGATCTTCGGCATTCATTTCGGCGTCTATCGAACCAGCGGGCGCTGCGGATTTCCAGCCCATAACTTCCTGCCTTTTCTATCGATACTTCCACAAAAAGATCAGTGACATTGCAAAACCCACCACCACCACAAAGGCCCGCACACGCGCGGGATTCAATCTTTGGGCGTAATGCGCTCCGCCATAACCTCCAATGACAGCTCCGACAAGCATCACGACGGCCTGAGGCCACAGAACGATCCGCGCGATCACAAAAGTGACCACGGCAACCCCATTGGTTGCCGCGCCCAGAAGCGTTTTGATGCTATTCATGGCGTGAATATCACCCAGCGGCAGGAGATTGAGGATGGAGAGCATCAGAATCCCCATGCCGCCGCCAAAAAATCCTCCATAGACGGCAATCAGGAACTGAAGCAAGGAAACTCCGCCTATGACAGCCCACGAGGGTTGTGTCAGGTCTTTCGCGTGTGATTCCGGAGTCTTGCGCAGTTTTCGCCCAAAGGCGAAAAAGAGGGTAGCGGCGAGGAATAGAAAAGGGATCAGGCGCATGAAAAGCGTCTGCGGCGTGCGAAGCAGGATGGTTGCCCCCATCAAGCCGCCGGCAACGCTGGCAACCACCAGGGGCGCGAGCATCCGCGCGCTGCCCGTCAATCGTTTGCGATAAGCGCCGACGCTTGCGATGCTTCCCGGACAAAGGGCCACGGTCGAGGTAGCATTGGCGGGAATGGGCAGCACACCGGTGAACAGAAGCGCCGGAAAAGAGAAAAAGCTGCCGCCGCCCGCCACGGAATTCAAGGCTCCGGCCAAAACAGCAGCCCCAAACAGCAGGATCGCGCTGAAAATCGTCATAATTTGGAAGAATTCGATACCTTCACTTTACTGAGACGATCCGGACCTCACCCTGTTTTCCCAAGACGCTCACTTCAATATCCTCTCTCACCCGATAAACAGCGAGATCGACCGTTGCATCTCCTGCGCGGAGACCACGCATTTCGATGCGATGAAGGAACTGAGGCAAAAAAGTCTTTCGGAAGAGTACCAGAGGGCGATGCCCTCGGATCGTGAGGTCAAGACAAGCCTCAAGAATCATAAAAACAGAGGCCGCCGCCCAGGATTGAGGCGAGCAAGCCACGGGATAAAGCGTTGGGCCTTGGCCAGGCTGGCGGGAAAAACCGCAGAAGAGTTCCGGCAGGCGATGAGAGTCCATAAAAATGCTGGCGTCGAACAAACCATTCAGAATCTGCGCAGCCGCCTGGTGAAAACCATAGCGTGCCATTCCTTGTGCAATCAGAGCATTATCGTGCGGCCATACAGAGCCATTGTGATAGGCCATCGGATTGTAACGAACCTCGCGGGCGCTGACGGTTCGGATGCCCCACCCTGAATAAAAATCTTCGTCCAGCAAAGTTCGGGTCACCTGCTTTGCGTGCTCATAGCTGGCAATGCCTGTGTGGAGGCAATGGCCCGCGTTGGAGGCACGAACGCGACAAGGCCGCTTTTTACCATCCAGGGCCAACGCATAAGTCGCCAGGTCCTCGCACCAGAACGCTTTCTCAAAGCGCTCGCGCAGCGTCCGGGCCTGCGTTTGCAGAATCCCCGCCTGCTTATCAAAACCTAACGCGCTAGCCAACCTGGCGGCGCGGCGCTTGGCAGCATAAACATAACCTTGCACTTCGCATAAAGCGATCGGGCCTTCAGCCAGTTCGCCGTCACGATGAAAAATGGAATCATTGGAATCCTTCCAGCCCTGCTGAACCAGACCCTGGGGGGAGCGGCACGAATAT
>DATGKJ010000042.1:0-4385 GCA_035294685.1 Terriglobia bacterium
CGTTGAATATGTTGAGGGCGTGCTGGCCCCATTCCCTCCACAGACCGATCAATCGACCTCCCCTTTCCTCCCTGCTGCGCCCCTAGCTTGCTGCGCCGCGGATGATCGAATTCCAGCTAATTACGGGCCTATATACCAAAGTTCAGTTAGTTTTGCCAGCGCATCTCTGAAGAATTCCGACCCTCCCTTTCGCTTGTGAAAACGCCGATAAGGTTCGTCCACGCAGGCATCCCAGGCTTCCCGGAAGCGATGCGGCGCCAACTTAAGTCGTCCCACAGCGGTTATTCAGACGCGCCACCCAAATCTGTACTTGGGGATCAGGATCGCGCGCAAGCTCTGCAAGGATGATTTCACGCCCCGGCGGGTCGATTTGTTCACACAAAAGCGATTCGATATGACTCGTTTTGCCAATCTTGATCATCTTTCGAATCAGTTCAAGTTCCTGCAGGGCATCCTTCTCGCTAAACCGTTCTATTAACTCTGAAATGACTCCCGAAATTTGCAATTCCTCTGCAATTTGTTCCTGCGCGTAAGCATCCTGGGTGCTCAGAAAAGAGCTCAAAAGCTGGTCTCTTCCTGCCTCGCCGCAACACATCAAAGCGTGGGCGGCAGCTTCGCGAACTCTCCAATGGGAATCGGTCAAATGCTTTGCAAGCAGAGGCGCAGAATCGCCATTTCCCTTTTCGCCTAAAGCCCGGACAGCATGCAGCCGGACAAACCATTCCACATCCTGTGAGAGTTTCAGCAAGGCTTGCCCGGCGCGCTCATCCTTCAGAAAGGTCAGAACATCAGCGGCTGCAGCCCGCACATCCGCATTCCCGTCCTCTGTGAGCTGTAAGAGCGCTCCATCAAACAGATCAAAACTTAAATTCGCGGCGAGCAACGCACACTTTTGACGCGCGGCTTCTCCGGCCAGCATCTCCCGAAGGATCTGCAACGCAAGTGTGCGCAGGCGAGGATTGGAATCCTGTAAGAGCGGCAGAAGCTGGCCTGCGACGTTCAGCGGAAATCGCGACAGCGCCGATTTCAATGCATGTTCAGACAGCCGTGGCTTCTGCGCGCCAACCGCCGCGCGCAACTGCCGGACGAGGGCCGGGAAACTTTGCGGCTCACCAATGGAAGCGAGCGAGCGAAGCGCGACCGTTTGCACATCGCGGTGATGGTGGTGAAGCGCTCGCACAAGAAGTTCCCAGCTTTTGTGGTGCCGGATGCGGCCCAGGTTTTCCGCGCTTCTTGCCGCTGTGAGGAACCGCAGAAAGCGTATTCTCCGCACTGTGTCTTCCCAAAAGCGACGGCGGCTGCCTGGTTCCTGGCGGTGCGATCTCTGCACCCGGTTCTGCCAAATGCGGACAAAACCGAGATCTTCAGCCAACCGTCGAAGCGGCGTCTCCAACTCAGGATTCGTCGATTCCTCGATCAGAATTTGCTCCATCGCGCGCCGATAGCGGGGCTTGATAAGACTCTGGAATTTTCGGAGAGCCTCTTCGTATTCAAGGGTGTGATCGAAAAGACCCCTTAAAATGACCTGGGCTTGTTTACGAAAGTGGTCCAAGACCTTAAAATCCCGGTCTCGCTTCACCCGCCGTCCGATCACGAAGGCGACCAGAAGCAAACCAATTATGAATATTGTCAGGGATAAACCCAGGATTATATGAATCAGCCGCTCAGCAGGAAGCAGGGTAACCATTCTTCGTAGAGGTTCAATCGGAGTTGAGACGTTCTGTGAAGCCTCAGCCTGCGCTGATATCAATATCCAAATATCTTTTCCTCGTCAAGAGCTCACATTGAGCATATCGGCTCTGGAATCGGCTAGCATTAATGGTCTTCTATAACTTCTCGCCGGCCTCGATGCGCAATCCGGGGAGCGGGTGAGTTGAGCATAAGGGGACAGCGTAACGACCTGATTTTTGGCGCATCGCTTCAGAAAAAATCTGGTAGAATCAGTCGTACAGTTTGCAGTCAGATTCCCAGGCCTTAAGGCCTCCTACATTTCGTCTGAATCAATCATGATGACGTGGCAATTTTCTTCAAGTTGGTCAACACCAGCCGTGCACGAGATTTATGGCGACTTCGAGCTGTAACTTCAGGAGAGGCGAATGAGCGCTAAATATATTTTTGTAACAGGGGGAGTGGTGAGTTCGCTTGGGAAGGGGCTTGCCGCAGCTTCCATCGGCGCCCTGCTTGAATCCCGCGGGCTGAAGGTAACGCTGCTCAAATTTGATCCCTACCTCAACGTGGACCCAGGCACCATGAGCCCTTTCCAGCACGGCGAAGTTTTTGTCACGGATGACGGCGCAGAAACGGACCTCGATCTGGGCCATTACGAGCGTTTCACGCGCGCCCGCATGAGCCGCGACAACAATTGCACCGCCGGCCGGATTTACGAACAGATCATCACCAAGGAACGCCGCGGAGACTATCTCGGAAAGACTGTGCAGGTGATCCCCCACGTCACCAATGAAATCAAAGCGGCCATCCGCAAGATTTCCCAGGATGTGGATGTGGTGATTGTCGAAATCGGCGGCACAGTCGGCGACATTGAATCGCTGCCTTTTCTCGAAGCCATCCGCCAGATGCGCCAGGAGCAGGGCCGGGAAAATGTGGTGTTTGTTCACGTCACGCTGGTGCCTTTCATCGGCGCAGCGGGTGAGTTAAAAACCAAGCCCACCCAGCATTCCGTCAAAGAGCTTCGGGAAATCGGTATTCAGCCAGATATTCTGCTGTGCCGCACCGACCGCTACCTTTCAAGCGATCTCAAAGCCAAGATCGCCCTTTTTTGCAACGTGCCTGAAGAAGCCGTCATTACAGCGAAAGATGTGCAGCATATCTATGAAGTTCCGCTCGTTCTGGGCGGCGAAGGCCTGGACCGGCAAATTCTGCGCTGTCTCCATCTTCAAACGAGCGAAGCCCGGCTCGAACCCTGGGCAGATCTTGTCGAGCGACTCAGCCACCCGAAAGATGAAGTGGATATCGGCATGGTCGGGAAGTACGTCGAATATCAGGATTCCTATAAGAGCCTGAATGAGGCTCTGACTCACGGCGGGCTGGCTCATTCTTTGAAGGTAAACCAAGTCTGGGTAGAAGCCGAAGGGCTGGAGGGCCAAAACTGGGAAGAGCAGTTGAAGGGCCTGGACGCCATCCTGGTTCCCGGCGGGTTTGGAAAGCGCGGCATTCCGGGCATGCTTCGGGCCATCGAATATGCTCGTACGCGGAAGGTCCCCTATTTTGGCATCTGTCTGGGAATGCAGTGCGCCGTCATCGAATTCGCCCGCAATGCCTGTGGTCTGACGGAAGCGGATAGCTCGGAATTTAATCCTTCCACAGCCCATCGCGTCATCTACAAACTGCGGGAACTGCGAGGCGTCGATGAACTGGGTGGCACGATGCGGCTGGGCGCATGGACAGCTCGCCTGAAGCCCGGGTCTTTTGCTCATCGCGCCTACGGAACGCTTGAGATTTCTGAGCGCCATCGCCACCGCTACGAGTTCAACCGCGAATATGAAGACACCCTTGTTGCCAACGGGCTCAGTATTACGGGCGCAACGCCCGACGGCACCTATGTGGAAGTGGTGGAAGTTCCAGATCATCCCTGGTTTCTCGGCTGTCAATTCCACCCCGAGTTCAAATCGCGGCCCCTGGAACCGCACCCACTTTTCAAAGCCTTCGTCGGCGCCGCATATGAATATCGTAAGCAACGCTCGGGCGGGAGAACTTTTGCCGCCCAGGCGGCCGTGACCGGCACGAACAGCGAAAGGTTGGAAAATGTCGCGGTGGCTTCAGAACTGAGGGACGGCGAGGGCAAGCGCTGACGGCGCATTCACTTTCTAATTTGTGCTTTTCCCATGCCCAGTCTCGTTCGCATCGGCAAGTTGATCCTCGGCCGGCAGCGTCCGCTTTTCATCATTGCCGGTCCCTGCGTGATCGAGAGCGAACGCCACGCCCTGAAAATGGCCGAACGCCTTTCAGCTATCGCTCGCGATCTCCGCGTTCCTTACATTTTCAAAGCTTCCTACGATAAAGCCAATCGCACATCGCTTCATTCGTTTCGAGGGCCAGGGATCGATCGCGGCCTGGAGATTCTGAGGCGGGTCAAGGAAGAGTTCCGCATACCCGTTTTGACCGATATCCACGAAACCAGCCAGGCAGCCCCGGCGGCTGCGGTCTGCGATGTTATCCAGATTCCGGCTTTTCTTTCACGGCAGACGGATTTGCTGCTGGCGGCCGGCCGGTCAGGCGCGGCAGTGAACCTTAAAAAAGGTCAGTTTCTCTCGCCCTGGGATCTGCGATATGCCGTAGAAAAGGTCGCCAGCGCCGGCAATCATCGGATTCTCGTCACCGAGCGCGGCAGTTCATTCGGCTATAACAATCTGGTGGTGGATATGCGC